>DFGZ01000269.1:0-1282 GCA_002371295.1 Oribacterium sp. UBA3737
GTATCAACGTATCTTGAAATAAACTTGATCTCACCCTTGTTTTTCGCCAGCCTGTACCAGTCCCTATTCCTGAATTCATAAAACCTGTCATCACCTTCGGCCCCGGCACCTAATTCAGCAAAATCATCATAGCTTATAAGTACGCCGGTTTCCGTACCTATGTAAAGATCTTCGTACTCCGGATTAACTTCCTTGAGTGGTTTGAATATCTTGACTATATTTGCTATTAATTCAGCCTCATCCTTAATCTTACCTTCATAGACAACATCCTTATCCGCCAGAAGTTTGTATAAAGACAGTTTACCTGCCATATCCATGGATATATCAGGCACCTGAACAGGGTTATAGCGTTCACTGTGTTTATAAATATCATTTATATATGACTCAAGATAATAGGCATCATTCAGGTAACTGTTTATGGCTTCATTCACATAGACCATTTTTTCGCCCAGCTGGTCTCTCACCTGATCCTCCAGGTCGGCTATCATTGCTTCCTCACTTAAGTCAGCGGCACTATGTGCAAAACCCACACTTAGCCGTTCCGTTGAAGAATGGACTCTGTTTATGGCAAAAATACTGATGATGGAAGAAAGTATCAGAGTAACAATGACAATCCCAAGGACTGCATTGGACAGCTTAAAGAAAATGCTGCTTCTGTTTTTAGTTTCAGAATCATCAGAAGCAGCATCCTTACTGTACTTTTTGAAAATGACAAAATTAGAGAAATAGAAAATTAATATAATTAAAACAAATAAGATGAGTATTAATGTTACCGTCGGGATGCCGGTCATTGGTCCACCTCTTCTTTATACAGTCAGTCTTTTAACAGATCTATACTCTTAAGCATATTGCCTTCAAAATCATATATGCTGAATACGTCTCCATCTATTATAGCATAACTGTTTGGGTTTCCACCCTTTGGAATAGAAGTACTTCCCGGATTTAAATGATAGAAGGTAACTCCATCCTTTTCCATTTTCTCAGCATTGATGAGATGAGTATGTCCATGAAGAAGCACATCCCCGTCGGAAAGAGGCGGAAGGTTAACTTCATTAAAAACATGTCCGTGGGTCGCAAAGATTGTGTGCCCATTCAGAACCAATATGGCATAGTCCGCAAGAACCGGAAACTTAAGTACCATCTGATCGACTTCAGCTTCACAGTTTCCCCTCACCGCCCATATTTTGTTTTTCAACGGATTAAGCATTTCTATGACTTCCTTGGGCGCATAGTCCTTCGGAAGATCATTGCGGGGTCCGTGGTACAGGATGTCTCCAAGTAT
>DFGZ01000269.1:1424-3396 GCA_002371295.1 Oribacterium sp. UBA3737
TCGCTGGCAATGAAGTATTTCATAAAACTCCCCCACTTGGTCAGGTTCGGCCCAGGGAAGGCCTTCACCTGATCCCTTCGGGACCAGAGCTTCGCTCTGGCCATATCGGTCGAAGTTTTCCTGATGGAAAACTTCTCCCTCACATCCTTTCCGGAGCGGCAAATCCCAATGTTTCTATACATGTGTTGAGAACCTTCCAGGTGAGCATCAGGAGGCTCATGTAGCCCTGCTTCTTTTTCTCATCAGGCTCGCTCAGGAACTTAACATCATGGTAGAAGCTGTTGAAGGCATTTGACACTTCGTAGATGTAAGAACAAATGCGATGAGGCGCAAGCTCTCTCCATGCGCCGTTTATCTCATCCTGATATCTTGTGAGAAGTGTCTCTAAAGTGCGTCCGCTCTTATCTTCCACAGGAAGTATCTCAAAGTCTACGGAATGTGAATTAATGTAATCCTTTACGGCTACCTCTTCTCCGATGCCCTGCTCCTGCATGAATTTACGAATGATTGAGCTTATGCGAACGATGGTATAAAGGATATATGGACCGGTATTTCCTTCAAATGAAGTGAATTTGTCAAGGTCAAAAATATAGTCCTTTGTAGCCTGATTGCTGAGATCGCCATACTTAAGAGCAGCAAGACCTACAAGTGTTGCAATCTTCTCAGCTTCCTCGGAGCTTATCTCATCGCCTCTTGATTCCTTTATCCTCTCAAGTACCTTTGAGTTGGTTTCTGCTATGAGCTTCTCAAGTCGGAGAACACCACCCTCACGTGTCTTAAAGGGCTTTCCATCCTTACCGTTCATGGTACCGAAACCGATAAACTTAAGCTCCTCTTCCGGTCTCACATAGCCTGCCTTGCGGGCAACTCTGAAGAACTGTGTATAGTGAAGGGACTGACGGCTGTCAGCAACGTAAATGTACTCATCCGGCTTATAGAGCTTTTCACGCTCAATGATGGTTCCCAGATCTGATGTGGCATAGAGCGCACCACCATCGGATTTACGAACCATACATGGAGGAATTTCCTTAGGGTCTTCAGGTTCATTTACATCCACAACAAGGGCGCCCTGAGACTCATATGCAAGGCCTTTATCTGTAAGATCCTGAATAAGTCCCGGAATATACTGCTGGGCATCACTCTCGCCCTTCCAGAGATCAAAATGAACATCAAGGTTTCCATAGTTCTTCTTGAGATCTGCTACAGAAACTTCCATGATTCTCTTCCATACCTCACGGTACTTAGGGTCACCCTCCTGAAGCTTTACAGTTGCGGTATGAGCACGTTCTGCAAAATCCGGATTAACCAGTGTTCCGTCATCATTCTTTTCTTTTGCTTTGCCGGAAGCGAAAGGATATATCTCCTCAAGCTGTGCTATATCAAGCTCTTCATCAAGCTGTCCTCTGTCCTCAAGTTCAGCTATGATAAGTCCCATCTGAAGTCCCCAGTCTCCGAGGTGAACGTCACCGATGACTTCATTACCTTGCTGCTTAGCCATTCTTTTAATGGTTTCGCCGATAACAGCGGAACGAAGGTGTCCAACATGAAGTGGCTTTGCAACATTGGCTCCGCCGTAATCTACGATGATTTTCTTTCCCTCATGGGCGTCAAGTCCCAGATCCTCACGGAAGGTCATCTCGTTAAGGTATTTCTTAACCAGCTCCTGTGAGAGGTTAATGTTTATGAATCCGGGCATAACTGCTGAAACTTCAGAGAACATAAGGATATCATCTCTCTTCATATCCTTAAGCTTTTCTACAACTTCATTTGCGATATCAATGGGCTTCTTATGATACTGCTTGGCACCGGCCATGGCTCCGTTGCACTGATACTCGCAGAGATCAGGACGATTGGAAATAGAAACCTTTCCAAGTTCTGAATCATAACCGCAAAGTGCAAAACCGGTTCTTACCGCATCTCCGATAACATTAAGTATGGTAGTCAATGTAAAACTCCTTTAATATACAAAAAA
>DFGZ01000006.1:0-17586 GCA_002371295.1 Oribacterium sp. UBA3737
AAGCTGGGCGTCATGACGCAGGATAATTTCCTTTTCACAGGTACGATAAAGGAAAATATCCGATACGGCAGGCTTGATGCGACGGATGAGGAGATCATCGAGGCAGCCAAGGCTGTCAATGCGCATGAGTTCATCATGAAGATGGAAAAGGGCTACGATACCGAGCTTTCAGAGAGAGGAGCCGGTCTGTCAGCAGGGCAGAGGCAGCTTATCGCTTTTGCGAGGACGATGGTGAGCAACCCGAAGATACTTATTCTAGACGAGGCAACCTCGAGTATCGATACGCATACCGAGATCCTGGTGCAGCAGGGTATCGAGAAGCTGCTTAAGGGCAGGACTTCGTTCGTTATCGCCCACAGGCTCTCTACCATACAGAATGCCGACCGCATATTTGTGGTGGATAAGGGCGGTATCATGGAGAGCGGAACTCCTACAGAGCTCATCGCAAGAAAAGGCGAGTACTACGCATTGTATATGGCACAGTTTAAGAACGTGTCGTAATTATATAGGAAGGGAAGTTTACAGTAATATCCATTGTTTTTACCTGTTTAATCTGCTAGAATAAATCCGGTTTCAATAGTTTCGGCCGACCGGCCATACTGGGGCCCGGCCGCATAAGGAGAAGATGATACGAGGTAAAAGCAGATGAATGAGAACATTACAAAACGCAATAATCTTCTGGCACAGAAGGTTATAAAAGGACTTGAGTCGAGAAACATGTCGGGGTATTATGCAGGGACAAAGGAAGAGGCCTTAAAGATCGCGTTGGAGCTGATACCTAAAGGAAGTTCAGTCACCATGGGAGGCGCGATGAGTGCCCATGAGATAGGGCTGGTGGAGGCTTTGAAGAGCCCTGATTATAATTTTATAGATAGGGACAAGGCTTCGGACAAGAGAGCTGCGATGCTTGCGGCTTATGATGCCGATTTCTTCCTTTCAAGTGCAAATGCCATGACGGAAGACGGTATCATGATAAATGTCGACGGCAATGCCAACAGGGTGTCCGCTATAGCACAGGGTCCTAAGAAGGTCATTTTCATAGTCGGTATGAATAAGATCACAAAGGATGTGGACTCGGCCATGAAGAGAGCAAGAAATGTGGCGGCACCTATAAATGCACAGCGTTTCGGGCTTTCCACGCCTTGTACTGCTACCGGGTCATGCATGGACTGCAAGTCGCCTGACACCATATGCTGCCAGATACTTATCACGAGATATTCAAAGCATAAGGACAGGATCCATGTGATATTGGTCAATGATAATCTGGGATTCTGAGTATACGGAAGAGAATTAAAAACCGGGGCTGTCGCACATAAATGAGCGGTGGCGGCTCGGGCTTGGCGATATCTTAATATCGCTAACGGACAATAAAAAAGGGCTCGTGACGGGTATGCTCCCGAAGCGAAATGCCTTTGGTGGCATTCTCGCTCGGGATGCTGCCCGGACAGAGCCCTATAATTATTTCTTCGAAGATTTCTTAAACTTTGCTTTTCCGGCACTTGACCAGCCGGTATATATCTTGGTGTCACCGAAGTTGACAAAGCCTCTTACGCGGACATAATAGGTTTTCTTATTGACACCATTGGTGTAGCTCCAGGTGAGCTTATCACCGGGTTCTATGGTTACTACTTTTACGGTCTTGTAGGATTTTGTTCCTTTACGTTTTACCTGGATCTCATAGCCGTCTAATGCAAGGTCGTTTTCCGAATCGGGATTCCATTTGATTACAAGTTTGCCGGCCTTCTGGGTAACGGTGAGATTTACGCCGGAGGCTTTTACCTGCTTTTTATACTGCTTAGCTGTAAGACCGCCCCATTCTGCTTCTTCGGTAGGAGTAGGTGCAGCTGTGGGCTTCGGAGCCTTGGTAGGCTTAGGTGTAGCGGTAGGCTCGGGTGTAGTCGTGGGCTTCGGAGCCTTGGTGGGCTTGGGTGTAGCGGTAGGTACAGGTGTAGCCTTGGCTACGTCGGCGTCCTTTACGATAAGTGCACACTGTGAGGAGTTGCCGTACTTATCGCTTACGGTGATGATGGTCACACCGGGTTTCTTTACGCAGAAACGGGCAAATGTGGTGGTAGTGGTAGCGCCTGCTACGAATGCGACGCTCGTGTCTGAGCTGTTCCAGTTAAAATCATATGCATATTCGTACTCGTACTCGAAATACTTAAGGTAAAGAGTGATATATCCGTCTCTTCCGGACTTTTTCTCCACTACATACTCTGTTTTCTCAAAATCAAGAGGTCTGCAGAATACATTTACATTCCATTCTTCGGTAAAGGCTTCTGAGCTGGTACCGAAGGTAAGTGTAGCCTGGCCCGGTTTGTTGGCTCTGGCCTCGTATTCGATATTAAATGAGCCGGTAGCCAGTCTCGGATCGTTGATGATGCCGGTATTGGAGGATTTCCTCGTATCCTGGGTGGGCTTTTCGGGCTTGATATGTGCAAGACGGCCGACTTCAAGGTCGACATCATAGGTTTTCTTTTGAGGAGTCCTTACCACGGGGGTAACATAGATCACACCCTGGGGATCGGGCTTCTGTATCGGAGTTGTGACGGGGTTCTGATAAGGTGTGGGTTTAGCAGTGGGTATCGGAGTCACTGTCGGGTTCTGGTACGGTGTAGGCTTAACGGTGGGCACCGGAGTGGGGGTATTATAATACCCGCCTGAGGGCTCGTCGTATACGGTGGGGGTAGGAGTGTTGTAATATCCGCCCGAGGGCTCGTCGTATACGGTGGGAGTGGGTGTGGTGTAGTATCCGTACGAGGGTTCAGTATAATAGGTAGGGATAGGAGTATTGTAGGCCGAGCCCGATACTTCTTCAAAATCGTAGTAGGAGCCGGATACATAATCATAATCCGATACTACGCGGTAGGTGATATTGGTGGTCGGTCCTCCTGAGATCCTTTTGTCGCCGGTGGATGCGGTGTTTGATGTGGAAAGATCATCGGTGGTCGGGTAATTATAGATGATACCGATATCTTCGTTTGCAGCACGTTTGATTTCCACGAGATTGCTATCGTCTGCAGAAACGCTTATCGCAGGTACGAGCAATGCAAATACGAGCAGCATGGCCCAGAGTTTCTTAAGTGATTTCATGGTTTGCCTCCTTTTTTCGTGTATACTGACGGTCATTATCACTTCGTGTAATGAGGGTCATCAACTATTCAAGTTAATGACATCTACCTTATATTTTAGCACCCGGGAGGGCAAATGGCAAGATTATAGAGGGTAGTGGACAGAAATTTATTAATATTAATAGTCATAAAAGGAAATCTGATTGACAAAGGAGTCTTTTCGTAATAGTATCGATAGTGTAAATGGTGTTTCAATTATTTTGATAAGGAGGGTTTATTATGGCTAACAAATATGCAGGTACACAGACTGAAAAGAACTTAATGGCGGCTTTTGCAGGGGAGTCGGAGGCAAGAAACAAATATACTTATTTTGCTTCAAAGGCTAAAAAGGACGGCTTTGAGCAGATATCGGCCATGTTTTTAAAGACAGCCGACAACGAGAAGGAGCACGCTAAGCTCTGGTTTAAGGAGCTTGAAGGTATCGGAAGTACGGCCGAGAACCTGGCAGCTGCGGCAGCAGGTGAGAACTACGAGTGGACCGACATGTACGAGGGCTTCGCAAAGACCGCCGAGGAGGAGGGTTTCCCGGAGCTTGCAGCCAAGTTCAGAGGTGTAGCTGCCATAGAGAAGCATCACGAGGAACGTTACCGTGCACTGCTCCACAATGTTGAGGCACAGGAGGTATTCGCCAAGTCGGAGGTTAAGATATGGGAGTGCAGGAACTGCGGTCATATCGTAGTCGGCACCAATGCTCCGGATGTATGCCCTGTATGTGCTCATCCCCAGAGTTACTTTGAGATCAGCGAGAAGAATTATTGATCGGGAAGAGATTTTGAAAAAGACATTTTTCAGGAGACAATCCTTGAAGGGTGTCTTTTTTTGCGCCAGTAACATTATTAAAATGCCAAACCACCGAATGAAAAGCCGCCAAAACCATCAACAAAAATATGCCAAAACCATCAACAAAAACATGCCAAACCCATCAACAAAAACTTGCCAAAACCATCAATGAGTGCTATAATATAACAAAATAGTGATGTTTGGGAGAGTATTTATGAAAATTTATTACAAGAGGATTTGTGATCAAATACTTATTGATAAATTAGAGGCTAAAGGAGCGGTGTTAATTAAGGGAGCGAAATGGTGTGGAAAAACTACAACGGCGGAAAACATAGCTAAATCTGTTATATATATGGAAGAGCCCGCTAGAAAAAAACAATATTTGGAAATGGCAGAGATGAATCCGGCACAGTTGCTGCAAGGAGAAGTCCCCAGACTGATTGATGAATGGCAACTGGCTCCCAAATTATGGGATGCTGTCAGATTTGAAGTTGACAGGCGTGATGAATTTGGGCAGTTCATACTTACAGGTTCCGCAGTTCCTGCTGATTTTTCGGAAATATCCCATACGGGAACAGGGAGAATAACTTCCCTGCTTATGCGTCCGATGTCGCTTTATGAGTCGGGAGATTCAAATGGCAACGTTTCTTTGGGAGCTTTGTTTTTAAAGGAACAGGATGTATATGGGAACGACGAACATAATCTGGAAGATATTGCATTTTTGATATGCAGGGGAGGATGGCCAAAATCGATTGGAAAAAGTATAAAAGTAGCTTTAGCTCAAGCCCCTGATTATTATGATGCAGTGGTAGAATCGGATATATCAAGAGTAGATGATATTACCAGAGATGCTGAAAGAGCAAGGCGTATTATGAGGGCATATGCCAGAAGTGTTTCTTCAGAAGCCACCATTACATCAATTCTACAAGATGTTCGGACAGATGAACAGGATTCGTTCAGCGAAAATACGTTACGTTCATACCTTTCAGCATTAAGAAAGATATATGTTATTGAAGATAATCCGGCATGGAATCCCAATTTAAGATCAAAAACAGCTGTAAGAAGTTCAGATACGAGGTATTTTGTGGACCCTTCCGTAGGAACTGCAGCACTTGGTGCAGGGCCTAAAGATCTTATAAATGATCTGGCTACTATGGGATTGTTATTTGAAAATTTGTGTGTAAGAGATCTTCGTGTATATGCCGAAGCGCTGGATGGGAAAGTATATCATTATCGGGATAAAAGCGGGCTGGAATGTGATGCTGTAGTTCATCTGAAAAACGGGAAATATGGTCTTATAGAAATAAAGCTTGGAGGCGACCGGCTTATAGAAGAAGGGGCACGAAACCTGTTAAGATTTTGCGACCGGATCGACCGTGAAAAGATGGGAAAACCTGCGTTTATGATGGTGTTATGCGGTGTGGCTCCTTATGCTTACAAACGAAGCGACGGAGTATATGTGGTACCGATAGGGTGTCTTAAGGATTGATTTTTGGAGAAAGACGGATGAAAAATTTATTTGGAGTGCTTCCGGAAGATTTCTTTAAACCGTTAACCGGAAAGTATCGAAGGCAATATGCGGATTGTATCCTTATGATTTTTAATACTTTCAAACCGGAAATATCATATGGTGTTAACCGGGATACTGTTGTCCGGACATTAGAGAGTTACTTTGATGCGGATAATGATGAGGAGATGACTTTTGATGAGCAAACATATCTGAGAAACGCCAGGGATAAAGCTAATGCAATGATAGCTTCATTAAAGGCATGTGGCTGGATAGAGTATGAACAGGAAAGAAATCATCAATTAAATGTTGTTCTATTTGAATATGCCGTTCCGATCATAGAAAGTATGAACAAAGTGATCAGGGAAGAAGAAGCAGAATATCAGGGTATTATTTCTCAGATTCATGCCAGTTTGCAGAATAAAGATCTGTATGTGAAACCGTATGAGCTTATAATCAAAGGTGTAAAAGAGAATTCCGAAAGACTTATATCAGAACTTAAGAAACTAAATGCCAGTATTAAAAGACATATGGATAAGCAAACTGCGGATATGGAAGCATCAGAGATTTTGGAACATTTTTTTGAATATCATAAGAATATTGGCTCGAAAGCTTATCTTCGCATGAAAACCAGTGAGAATATTTCATATTTCCGTAGTGCGATTATTTCAAAGATAGAAGAACTGATGGAAAGTAGTGAACTGATGGATCGTGCGGTAAACGGATATATGGAAGTTGAACAGGAAGAGAACCGGGATCAGGCCTATGACAAAATTGTGGAGATTCTTTTGGATATAAAGACGGTATTTTACAGATTGGATGATATTATTGAAGAAATAGACAGAAAGCACAGTACGTATATGAAAAATGCCGTGATGAGAGCACGTTTCAAACTGGCAACCGGAAACAATATAGAGGGAAAACTTTTAAAGATATTGGACCGGATCACAGAAAGCATCAATATGGATGATATGGAAAAGGAGGAAGGTTTATTTGCCCTTTTTTCTCAAGGATACTTGTCACCGGAGTCATTCCGTCCTATCCCAATAAGAAAAAAGGAAGGAACTATCAGTGCTCTGTCAGGGGGAATGTCTATGTCCGAGGAGGAAAGAGCATTTCGTAAGGAAGTTTTACGTATGAAAAACAGAATGCGATTTACCCGTAAAAACATCAATGAATATGTTTGTAATCTGCTGAAAGACAGGGAGAAGATAACAACAGAAGAAATCCCGATTGAATCAAAAAAAGATTTAATCAGGGTTATATATATTAGTATTTATGCAGGAAACCATGCGAATAATTATATAATAAGGAGGGAGAATCAAAGAGATAAAAGGATAAAGAAACTAGGCTATGAATTTCCGGCATTTGAGATTATCAAAAAATAAAAAGGAAGGTTCAGGATATGTTTGAGACAATCTACCAATCGGTGGCAATGAAAGAAAAATTTCGCATAGCTGCAAATAAACTTTTAAATCAGTGTTTTCTTTTAAAACGAAGGGATGATACCAAAAAAGACTATTCGTTTGTTAGAGAGAACCGGGAATTATTTTCAACATATTTTGATCTTCTGGGGTATGAATTGAAGATAAATGAAGATCAGGGCGTAATAGGTCTTGTAAACCAATTTGGCACTGGTAGAATAGAACTATCAAAATATGACAGTATTCTTTTGCTGATCTTAAGGTTATTATATATTGAAAAACGGAAGGAATTATCTACGTCTTCAGAGGATGTGACGGTTCTCATGGAAGAAATCCGCGAGAAGTATGCTATGTTGAAGATTAAAACAAAACCCATTCTGGACAAAGGAATGGAAAGAGGGATGGTTAGGCTTTTTCGAAGATATAATATCATACAAAATATAGATACGGATGTAAGCCAGGCGGATGCGAGAATTGTGATATATCCATCAGTAATAATGGCAGTTCCGGTAGAGAATATTAATGAATACTATGAAATGACGGAACGAAAGCTTGAGGAATATGCAGCCAACAAAGATGTAGCAGAAGATGGAGAAGAATAGAACATGGAAGAACAAAAGAAGGTATTAACCAGGGTTCAGTTGATAAATTGGCACTTTTTTGAAAATGAAAGAATAACTATAAACGGTTCGACGCTTATCAGTGGAGAAAATACAGCCGGAAAATCGACAATTTTGGATGCTATCCAATTGGTTCTTACGACAAACACCAGGAAATTCAATGTAGCTGCTAATGAAAAAGGAAACAGAGATCTTCGCGGGTATGTTCGTTGTAAGCTAGGTATAGTTGGAGAAACATATCTTAGAAAAAATGTAGTCTTGGCTAATGTTGCATTGGAATTTTACGAAGAAAAGGGAGACCGTTATTTTGTTATAGGTGTACACATGACGTCACAGGATGATGAGAGTCCGGTGATAACAAAATGGTATGTGGCAGAATGCAGATTGGAAAACCTTTCCTTTATAATAGATAAGCACCCTGCGACTCCTGACGAATTTCGTCAGGATGGAAAGAAAATAAAATATATTGACCAGAAGAATTATGCCAAGGATGTTTTTAAGAGAAGATTGGGAAATCTTGAGGATAAGTTCTTTGATATTATTCCTAAATCGCTTGCTTTTAAACCGATGGACAATGTAAAAGAGTTTATTAACAAATTTGTCCTTTCAGAATCCCGTATTGATGTTGCAGCACTTCGTGAGAATATAGAAACTCTTCAGGAGCTGGAAATGCTTCTTGAAAGATGTGAGAAACAATATAAGTCTTTATCAGAGATATTAGAGATTTTTGAGAAGATAGAAAAAAAGGATTATGATATAGCTGTCAATGAGGTGCTTTTAGCCAAAGCAAACCATGATGCTCTTGTAAATGATATAGAAGAGCTTGAAAAAGCTATTCGAATAAAGGGATTATCTAAGCAATCCGGAGATGAAGAAATCAAAGCCTTAAATCTCAAGATAGAAAATATTTCAGATCAAGAGTTGGCATTGAATGTTGCTATCGCGAATAATTCTTCTAACAAACTTGTAGAAGAAGTTCAGAGAAGAATAAAAGAATTGGACAGTAACATAAGCCAGGCATCGGACGAGGAGAAGGAATTAAATAAACAGGTAGATAATCTTCGGGAATATGCAAATAAACTTAAAAACATTTCGTATCATATAGCCAGAGGTGAAGAAATAACGAGATTATCTTCCAGCGAAAAATCGGTTGACAAAAAAGAAATTTTGGAAGCAATTGAGATATTCCAGAAGGAACAGTTAGAAAAAATACGAGAGAACAGGTCTCGCCTTGAAATAGAAATAGATACTGTAACCCAGAGAATTAATAAACTTCAGGAGAGATTAAGAGGATTAGAGAAGAAAACGCTTAAATATCCGGATAATACCGTTGCTTTAAAGACAATAATAGAAAACGAGTTTAAAAAACGGGGCATAAATTCAAAAGTATACGTTCTAGCAGAGCTTCTGGAAATAACCGATGAGAAGTGGACAAATGCAATAGAAGGATATTTTAATAAACAGAAGTTTTACCTAGTGATAGAACCGCAGTATTATGATATAGCTCTGGGGATATATACTAAAGAAAGGAACAGAATACATTCTGCAGGCATAATAAATACCGGTAAGCTACCTTTGGATAAAACGATAGAGAAGAATTCATTGGCATATATTGTAAAAAGTGAGAATAGATTTGCAAAAGCGTATGCAGATTATATTTTAGGGCGTGTAGCCTGCTGTGAAAGCATTAAAGAGTTAGAAAAACATGATATTGCGATCACACCGGAATGTATGTTGTACCAAGGCTATGTAGTAAGGCATTTAGATCCAAACACATATCAGGATCCTTATATAGGTCAAAATGCATATCGTACACAGATAATTAATGTCAGAAAAGAACTGGAGGGATTAAGTCAACAAAGAAAAATATTAAGAGAAGAAAGCCAAGGATATAATGAAGTGCTTGAGGCCGAGAGAAGATTTGATTTTTCATTTCTGAAACTTTATGTAAATGCACCTGTTCAAAAGAAAGAACTATTGAGTATGCGGGTACAGGCAGAGGTAGAGCTTAAGCAGGCAACTCAGGATCCTACATTGATTGAATTACAGATAAAACTTTCCGAGTGTAAAGAAAACAAAAGAAAGTTAACAGATGAAAGAGACAGGATAAACCGAGAAAACATACGGTTAAGCAATCAGATAGAACAGCATGAACAGTCGGTTGGTCAAAAGAAAGATGCACTCAGTATAAGCGGACAAAGATTAAACAGAATGCAGGACGAAAACGGCCAGGCATTTCAAGAGGGCGTCGGAAAATATGAAGTTAACCGAAAAACCAAATCAGCAGCAACTATTGCTGAAAACTATGCTCCGCAGAGGACGCAGTTCGAAAATGAAAAAGAGGTGTTAAAAAACAGACTTGTGCAGAGTCAGTCCCGATTTAATACTGATTTTACGCAGGATTTTATGATAGGCGTGAACGGGATTTCCGAGTACCGGGAATATGCACGAAGACTTCAGTCTGTTGAAATAATACGATATGAAGAGAAACTCAGAAAAGCTAAGGATGATTGTGAACAGATTTTCAGAAGCGATTTTTTGTCGAAAATGAAGGAACTTATAGAAAATGCCAAGACAGAATTCAGGAACCTTAACAAGGCCCTTGGTCAAATTTATTATGGAGAGGATAGTTACCGGTTTAAGATAACTTTTGACAAAAAGAAAGAAGGGTTATATCGTATGATCACAGCAGAAACCAACGTAGAAGGTTTTAATCTGTGGACAGCTGAGTTTGAAGCACAATACAAAGATGAGATGTCGGACCTGTTTGACAAGTTGATGACCAGGGATGACAAAGGACAGAAAATTGTTGAAGAGTATACGGATTATAGGTCGTATCTCGATTATGACATTGAAATTCATAAAAAAGACGGTACCTTTCAAAGATTTTCCGATATATATGGTGAAAAAAGCGGTAGTGAAACACAGGTTCCGTATTATGTGGCTATTGCAGCATCGTTCTATCAATTATACCGTTATGGGAACAGTGTAAGGCTAATGCTTTTGGATGAGGCCTTTGATAAGATGGATGATGAGAGGATAGCTTCAATGATGGATTTCTTTAATGGGTTGAATCTTCAAGTAATCCTGGCCACTCCACCAGCAAAGATAGAAATTATCGGAGAAAAAGTGGAAACTGTTTTAGCGTGTATCCGTGAAGGACAAGCCAGTATAGTTGAAGAATATGAGATGTAATGAAAAACAGGGGTAACAATGGATATAGAAAAGATAAAGCAAAAAACACTGAATAAACTGATTGACCAGTATGAGAAAAGCAAGACCTTTACAGGGGATAATCAGGTAAACCAAACTTTTTCAAAAAGTATCGGAGATTTGTTCCCCAAATATCAGGATGATGCTGAGTACGAACTTTTTTGCGATGTGAATGAGGCAATGAAGAATTTGGAAATGCAGAAATTGGTCACATTGAAGAAAAAGCGTGGAAATGTTCTGGACAAAGTATATTTAAATACAGAAAAACTTCCTGAAAGCTACCAATATCTGGCACGTCAACCAAAGAAAGATTTAAATGATAGTATCACAGAGTTATTTGATAAATATTCGGGTACCACTTTGTTGGACCACTATTTTGAAGTTCAGAGAATTAATATTGAAAACAACAGAAGAATTGACTTTTATGACGGGAGTCAACAAGAATATGAAGATTTATTATATTTGTGCAGAGAAGTTCTTTTAAATGAAGAAGAATTGTTTATTCGTGATTTTTCAATGAGATGTTTTGGGGATTCTAAAAAGGTGGAGAGCTTATTAAACAAAGCGCAGGCGCTTCTTTACCAGTATGGAGAAGACTTTTCTGTGAAGGAAAGTATTTTTGAAGAATGTGGAATAGTGCGTACTCCGACGTATGTATATATGAAGGGGAAAGCGAAGCTCTTTATTGGAAATCAGAGCCTTGATTTATCCCAAATTAAAGGGGATATTGCACTTTCAACGGCATCTATAAAAGAAATTACGGATATTAGTATTTCTGCTTCAAGAATTGTCACGATAGAAAATCTTACAAGTTTTCATGATATTGATGCTAAAGATATGTTTGTAATTTATTTGGGAGGATTTCATAATCGGACAAAATGTGAATTCTTAAAATTCATTTTTTTAAGGAATCCCAACAAAAAGTATCTGCATTTTGGTGATATTGATGCCGGTGGGTTCTATATATTCGACCATTTGAAACGCAAGACCGGTATCCCCTTTGATACTTTTTATATGGATATCCCAGTACTTGAAGGTCATAAGGAGATGTGGAGAGAATTGTCCGAAAGCGATAGGAGAAGATTAAAATCGTTGTTAGGGAAAAAAATCGGGGAAACCAATAATTCTTCTTCTGATGAGACCTGTGTTAGCACCATTATGTATATGTTGGACCATAATTGTAAACTTGAGCAGGAAGCAGTAAAGATTTAAAATAAATGGTTTGCCAAAAGGGATCTCCAAAGTTTAGTGGAGGTTCCTAAAGTTAAGCGGGGGCAGTCCGTGAGGACTGTCGCCTTTCTTTTTTATGATTTCGTTGAATTTAAATTCAAAAAGTGCTTGACAAAGTAAAATTGATATGATATATTGAATGCACATTCAATGAAAATAAATTCAAAGGAGATAAAGATCATGCAGACATCAAATGAGAGAAAAGAGAAAGTAGTAGTTATCGGAGGCGGTATCGCAGGACTCAGCGCAGGAGTATACGCATTAAATGCGGGCTTTGAGGTTGAGATTTTTGAGAAGAACAGGATCCCCGGCGGCGAGTGCATCGGCTGGAACAGGAAGGGTTACCACATTGACAACTGCATCCATTGGCTTACAGGCACCAGAAAGGACACCGAGCTCTATGATGTCTGGAAAAAAACAGGGGCTTTAACTGACGAAACCGAGTATGCACCCCTTGACGCATTCTATACTTCCACTTATAATGGAAAAAGAGCTACATTATGGAATGATCTTAAGAAAACAGAAGAGGAGCTGATAGCGATCTCACCCGAGGATGAGGCGGAGATCAGAAAATTCATACAGTATGTGGAGTATTCGAAGCAGTGCCTTTTCCCGGCAAAGAAGCCCATGGAAATGTGGGGTATCAAAGATTACATCCGTATGGGAATGAACATGAAGGATTTCCCCAAGGTAATGAAGGAGTTCGGAAAGATCTCTTTGGAGGAGTATGCTGAGAGATTTAAGTCCCCGCTGCTTCAGAAGCTTATGTGCGATTACCTGCCTAAGGAGTATTGCACTTATTCATTCCTCCTATCCTATGCGACCATGGCTGACGGTAACGGCGGTATACCCATGGGTGCATCCCTGCCGATGTCTCTTCGGATGGAGAAGAAGTTTAAGGAGCTCGGCGGCAGGATCCGTTATGGTTGCGGCGTGGAAAAGATCGTGGTAGAGAAAAAGATGGCCACAGGCATAGAGCTTGAGGATGGAAGTTTCGTAGACGCTGATTATGTGATACCGACCGTAGATACAGGACTTCTGTTCGGAAAACTGCTCTCAAAAGAGTATATGCCGAAGGCTCTTAAGGCAGCTTATGAAAATGAGAAGGCATATCCCGCGACAAGCGGATTCCAGGTAGCTTTTGCAGTGGATGAAGCTTTTAACAGAGCACAGGACATGAGCGAGACCGTGTTCATCGATATCGAGCCTTTAAAAGTCGGAAACAGGACATTTGACAGAATGTATGTCAAGGCTTACGGATACGATCCGGTGTTTGTGAAGGACGGAAAACAGGTAATCCAGACCTGCATCAATCAGACAGATGAGGATTATTATTTCTGGAAGTCATTGAGTAAGGAAGAGTACGAGAGAGTAAAGAGCGAATTGGCGGGAGAAGTTGCAAAGCGCATAGAGAAGGCATTCCCTTTAGTTAAGGGCTCCATGGAGTACCTTGATGCCTGGACTCCTCTTACCTATGAGAGATACTGTCACGCATACCACGGAAGCTACATGAGCTTTGTGACCACCCCTTACGGAAAACAGATAAAGATGAAGGGTCAGCTCAAAGGCATAAAGAATCTGTATGTGGCTGGTCAGTGGACCAATTCACCCGGAGGACTTCCCGTAGCTGTAGCCAGCGGCAAGTTCGCAGTACAGAGGATATTGAAGAAACAGCACAGAGATATTGAAATCTGAGAAAATATTAGAATAAATTTTGTCATGCTGAGCGAAGTGAAGAATCTTAAGCTCCTTCGTTATCTCCGGCGCCTCAGGATGACAAAGAAAGGAAGTACCTATGACCAGGAAAGAACAGAAGGAAGAGCGCAGGCAGGCGATACTTATGACGGCTCTTAAGCTTTTTGTGGAGCGGGGATATTATGATACGAAGATAACGGACATAGCTGAAGCTGTGCCTATGAGTACAGGACTTTTGTTCCATTATTTCGAGTCAAAGGAAGTGCTTTTCACGGAGCTTGTGAAGATGGGAGCTCAGGCAACTGCGGCGTTCGGGGGGCAGGCAAAGGATGAGTCCGGAGCCAAGGGGCAGGAGAGCCCTCAGGCAAAGACACAGGAGAATGGGGGGATACAGGTTCCACCTGATATATATTTTACCAAATTTCTGGAAGGTCTGTTTGCATATACCAAGGCGCAACCTTGGGTGTTTAACATGTTTGTCCTGATGGGGCAGGCTAGACGTGCCGGGATGCCGGAGGAGGCAAGACGGGTCGCACTTTCCGTAAGTGCTATTGATTCGTCGGCTAAGCTGATTGAAGCAGGACAGAAGACGGGTGTGTTCAGAGCCGGGGATGCGAAGCTGCTTTCCACATGTTTTTGGGCTACGGTCCAGGGCATTATGGAGGAAATGGCGGTAAATAAGGAGCTTCAGGCTCCCGATCCTGAGTGGATAGTGGCAATATTGAGGAAATGAAATTAATCAGAGGTTGATGGAATACTAATGAGGTAAAGGAGCACGACTAAAACAAAAGATAAGGAGAGAAGATATGCGACAGATAACTTTGGGTACAACAGGCATTACGGTTCCGCAGAACGGGTTCGGAGCGCTTCCGGTGCAGCGCTGTGATACTGACCTGGGAGTGAAGATACTGCTCCGTGCTTACGAGGGCGGGATCACTTATTTTGATACGGCGAGAGCTTACTCGGACAGTGAGTTTAAAATAGGTAAGGCTTTTAATACAAAGGAAGCCAGAGAGAAGATATATATAGCGACTAAGACACAGGCCAAGACTCCGGAGGCATTTTGGAAGGATCTTGAGACCTCTCTTACGACTTTAGGCACTGACTATATAGATGTGTACCAGTTCCATATGGCAGGGCAGGTATACGGCCCGGGTGACGGGACAGGTATGTATGAGTGTATGCTCGAGGCTAAGAAAGAGGGTAAGATCAGGCATATCGGCATTACCGCTCACAAGATAGGTGTGGCTAAGGAGGCTGCAAAAAGCGGACTTTACGAGACGCTGCAGTTTCCGTTCTCGTATCTGTCGGGAAAGCAGGAGCTTGAGCTTGTGGAGATCTGCCGTGAGAATAATGTGGGCTTTATAGCTATGAAGGGATTAGCCGGCGGACTTATCAACCGCTCGGATGCGGCGATGGCTTATATGACGCAGTTTGATAATGTGCTTCCCATCTGGGGCATTCAGAAGGAAAGTGAGCTTGACGAATGGCTTTCATATATGGAGAATACTCCTTCCATGACGGAGGAGATTACGGCGTTTATCAAAAAAGAACAGGATGAGCTGGCAGGGGATTTCTGCAGGGGCTGCGGATATTGCATGCCTTGTCCGATGGGGATCACCATCAACCAGTGCGCACGTATATCTCTGATGCTCCGCCGTGCACCGTCGGCCGGATGGCTTTCGGAGCACTGGCAGAACGAGATGAAGAAGATTGAGACCTGCATCAATTGCAGGCAGTGTGTAGCGAAGTGTCCGTACGAGCTGAATACTCCGGAGCTTTTGAAGAAAAATTATGAGGATTACAAGAGGGTGCTGGCAGGAGAGGTGAAAGTGTGACAGGAGAACCGTCCCCTTGTCACTTGTTCCGTTTTTTACTTAGATAACTTCATTACCTTCTTATAACACAGCCCTGTGAGCAGTGATACGATGAGTATCAATGCTAAAAGGATGAGGTTAAGGTTCATGTGCATGCCGAGGATTACGACCGGCACTATGAGGATCATGGTGGCAAACATGTTCGGGAGCATGTAGATGGCTACCGCGGAGCTCTGTTTTATGACCTCGATCTCGTTTCCCCAGTCAAGACGCATATGTTTGATACCGCATACACAGCCCCAGGCTGTGGAAAAGGCGCATAGGGCTACCATGAGGATTATCTCAAGTAGAGAGGTAAGTACAGGGACCTTGGCGGATATGCACAGGCATATGGTCCCAAACACTGCAAATGGTACGGTCAGGTACATGTTAAACAGCATTTTCCCGCGATACAGGGTCTTTTCAGGGATGGGCAGGCTTTTCACTATCCAGTAGTTTTTGCCTTCGAGCGAAGGTGAGATAGCGGTGGTGGCCACCATGCCGATCATAAAATATATGATGAGCGGAAATGCGGGATAGAGCATTTCTTTGCTTACGGGGGCATCCTGCAGGACCTTGGCTATAATGCTTTCGATATCGAAGATAAGAGCGGCAACGCCTATAAGTACTGCAAATATCTCGCCCAGACCGCCGTTTACCATGTATGTGGGTGAACCGGTCATGCGCTTAAATTCTTTGTATGCTATTGCATTTTCAATGCTGCGGCTTTTTTGCGCCGTCATCTTGAACTTCTTCGATGCGGCGTGAGACTTGAGCTTCGAATTGATGCTGCGGTAGGAGCGTCCCACGGGGATGAATATTACAGCAAACAAAAGGATGGATACACCGGTAAGAAGCAGGATATCCGATATGGAAAAACTACTTACGGCCCCGTCAAACCATTTAGCCGGAAGATAGATACTTTCGGCTTTTTTTATTGCCTCGGAGGCTGAAAGCAGGGCATCGTTTAGCTTCTCTTCGTCTTTTGCGAAAGCTTCTATCCCGAAACGCAGGGCGAATACTGCCAGGACAAATATAAAAGTAAGGATTGTCTGGAGGATGTTCTTTTTCCTGAATCCGGCGCTTACTTTAGCTATGAGGAAGCCGATAAATGCGGCTGCCAGCATGGGGATGACGGGCAGGAACAGCGAAAGTATGAGCCATACGGGGTATACCCATATTTCCGGAGCCGCGTAAATGGCGTACCCGATCAGCATGGCGACGGAAATGCTTACGTTCCAGGGGAGGCTCTTTACATACATGTACATGAATTTGCAGCCTGCGACTGTGCCGGGGTTAAACGGCAGGGACATCAGCATGTCGTATTCCTTGAAATTGAACAGATAGCCGTTGGTCTTAAACAGGGTAAATATAAATGCCAGTGCGGAAATGGTAAGTGCACAGACTGCGGGCATTATCCCGACGAGCCCCATTTTTCCGTATCCGATGCTCATGCCGATACAATAAGCGATAAGGCATAAGTAGAGAATGCAAAAGCCTATAAAACCGCCTATGATACGGCCTTTTTTCTTTTTGTCTTTGCAGTTTTTATAGATATTCCACTGGCTGGTGGACTTTAGCAGAGTCCTTAAGAGCACAATGCTATTTTTGTTCATCCTGTACCTCCAAAAAGACTTCCTCTAATGACTTTTTGCCGGTCAGTTCTTCCATGGTACCGGTGTCGATGATCTTGCCGTTTTTGATGATGGCTACTTTGTTGCAGAGTTTTTCGGCTACGTCAAGCACGTGTGTTGAGAAAAAGATGGCGGTGCCGTTCGCACACATTTCGTGCATGATCTGCTTTAAGGTGAAGGCGGCCTTCGGGTCAAGGCCTACAAAGGGCTCGTCCATGACCATGAGCTTAGGGTTGTGGATGAGGGCCGAGATGATGGCGAGCTTTTGCTTCATGCCGTGTGAGTAAGAACTGATAAGGTCGCCAAGAGAGTCCGTGAGCTCGAAAAGGTCGGAGTATCTTTTGATGGCGGCTTCACGTTCTGCCTCGCTTATACGGAATACATCGGCTATGAAGTTCAGGTACTGGATGCCGGTGAGGTTCTCATAGAGATCCGGGTTATCCGGGATGTAGGCGGTTATCTTCTTACATTCTAAAGCGTCGGTTTTTACGGAATG
>DFGZ01000006.1:17724-24445 GCA_002371295.1 Oribacterium sp. UBA3737
CCGATAAAGCCGTATATATCACCGCTTTCGACGGTGAGGGTTACGTTGTCTGCGGCTTTTTTGCCTTCGCCGTAGACCTTGGTGTAGTTCTTTATCTCGAGGATTTTTTTCTTTTCCATGATCTCTCCTTTATTTGTCCCATGTCACCTTTTTTATTTTACAAGTGTTTCGTATATCGTCTTGGTTTCTTTGGCGGTGGCGGCGCCAAGATAGTAAGTTACGCCCTTGGATACAAGCTTTATGTAGTTGCCGTTTTCAGGGTTCAAAAAGACTTTGCAGCCGTTTTCACCGTTCACCGAGAAAGATCCTTTCAGTAGATTCGGCATACCGAATCCGGCCACTTTTGCAAATGTCAACGAATCAATATTTTCATCGTATGTTATGCTTTCGATAGAATCTATCTCTATCTCGTAGTCATTGCTTAAATGATGACATATGAGCGTGTTGTCTTCTATGCTCATCTTGATGGGCGTAGCTTCCGCCATTCCGACGTATACCATTGAACCGAAACAGAATATGAGTATCAGCACGATCACTGCAGCGACTATCTTTCCTACAGGATGAGCCATGTTTATGGTACTGCCCAGTCCCATTCTTTTCTTGATATTAAACCTTTTATTCTTGGGGTTGTAATAAAGCAGACCGCCTATCCAGTAGTCATCTTCGTCTTCCGTTACCGTCATCTCATTTATGTAGCGGCTTTCTATCTTACGGTCCCTTCTTACAAATGCCAGCATCCCCAGGATCAGCATTACAAGATATCCTAAAACGATCGCCATCATGACGATCTCGGAATAAAACAAAATGTTAAATACCAGGACTCCCGCCAAGAATATCGCATGTATCCAGAGGAATTTTACCGTAAAATCAGTCAGGTTCTTTTTCTTTGCCCTGTTGTAATTGGCGTTTATATCTGAATCCGTCGATATTACTTCGTTTTTGAGGCCATCCATGATATATGCCGCAGATGTGATGATGAACTCCACGATCAGGAATAGCGCAGTCAGACCCGTGCTTAAAAATGTGCCTTCAAAGACGGTATTTGCTTGGATCACCTTTAAGTCTATGAGCAATGCGCAGATCAGTACCAGAAATCCTAATACGTTTGGCGGTAACACACTTGAAAACTTTAATGTTCGTATGGCACCGACATTTTTTATATCGATGAGTGTTTCTTTCTTTTCTGTTCCAAGCCCGAGGCTTTTTTTCAGGCTTTTCATCTCCTTGTTTCCAATCACGAAAGGAAGTGCGATGCCTATGAGTGAAGCGTATGTGAGGAGCATCCAGCAGGTGGTCTGAAGGATAACGCTTCTGATCAGTATCAGGACGCCTGCCAGCACAAAGCTTGCGATAAGCACCTTAACCGCCTGGCTGCGTCTTTTTTGGACAATGCCGGTTACGGTATCCCCTGTTTCACCTTCCGTGTATTCTTTTCTGGAAGTAACACCGAATATCAGCTTACTCTTTTTCCAGTTCTTCGGATACAGGATGAAGAACATGATGAGAAGTACCGGCAGCAAACATACACACATTACTATACTGAAAATTAATCCCATAGCTTAGTCTCTGCCTCCTTCCCAGTATTTTTCTACCAGACTGAGAAGCTCCTGCTTTTCCACACCTGAGATGCGTGCTTCGGAGACTATTCTTTTGAGCTCGCTTTTGTTGGCGTCGGATATGGAAGCTTCTTTATTTATCTCGGTCCTTATACGGGCACCGTTTTTGCGGTCAGTCATGATGTAGCCTTCTGTTTTAAGGAGCTGATAGGCTTTGCTTACGGTCATGGTGTTTATCCCCATCTCCAGTGCTAAGTTGCGCACGGTGGGGAGCTGCTCGCCTGATTTAAGTTCACCGCTTGAGATGCCCATTACTATCTGGTTTCTCAGCTGTTGGTATATCGGCACGTCCGATAATTCATCGATTCTTATGATCATGCTGTGTCCTCGTTTTACAATTTCCTCCTGTCAAATATCACTACCCCAAGTATATCACATATTATGATAAGAAGAAATGCTATTATTATCGCTGTGGTAAAATCTGCCGGCACGGCAGTTCCGTTAGAAAGGCTTAAGCCTTCCATGAGTTTGGAGGGGAGGAATTTCTGTAATTTGGGGATATAGCCCAAAAGTATGGATGAGAAAAATACCGCACCTGTACCTAAAAGCACCTGACCGCTGTTATCGCAGACCGTGCCGAACAGCATAAGCGCGGACATCAAGAACATGCCGAACAGCCAGTACATCACGATCCCCAAAGGAAGGTAAGATACTTCATCCTCACCCCAGAAATACATGGTGTAGCCGAGGGTGATGCCGGTATATACAAGATAGAGCAGGGTCCAGGTGCCGTATACGGTAAGGAGTTTTGAGAAAAAGATCTTTTTTCTCGAAAGGCCCTTGGTCACTACCTGTATCAGTGTACCCTTCTGGTATTCGCCTGTGAGTACGGAACTTGTGAGCAGTACCAGCACGATCAGTACCATGGGTGCGTTTTTATAGAACTGCGTCCAGCTGGTCATGGCTGTGACACTCACTTCGCCGATATTCAGGCCTGAATCGGCTATCTGGTCCTGCAGCAGCTCATACAGCCAGGGGGTGAGCTTGGCTATGGCGGGGTTTAAGATGCCGAAAAATATAAATATGATCCCTAAGATAAGGAGCCTGCCCGTGCGGGTAAGTTCCATACATTCTTTTTTAATAAATGCTGTCATATGTTTTCCTTGTCACATTATTGCTTCAATAAATATATCTTCTAAGGTGGCTTCCTGTTTTTCGATACGGATAAACGGGATATTGTTGTCCGCTAAGTAGCGGAGTATATCGGGCAGCAGGGCTTCATTTTTAAGGATGATGCTGCCGGAGGGTGTTAACTCTGCAATGCAGTAAGAAGAGTGTTCCTGCGGAGAGTGCTCAGCTTTTTCTTGGGGAACGTGGTGGTCAGCGGCATGAGATTTTGCACCGGATGCGGGGGTGAGGTCGTTGATATAGCTGTAGATCAGCGCCGCATCGTCCTTTTTCTCCGGTACTATCTCCAAGGTATTCCCTCTGCGCCTGCTCTTTACTTCTTCGATGCTGCCCTGCATGATGACCTTGCCTTCGTTAAGCAATGCCATCTCGTCGCAGATATGCTCGACGTCCGAGAGGATGTGAGTGGAGAAGATGATGGTGGTCTCTTCCTTGGCTGCGACCAAGATATCGAGGATCTCCTTGCGGCCTACCGGGTCCAGGGCCGAGGTGGGCTCGTCACAGATGAGTAACTTCGGTTTATTGAGCAGAGCCTGGGCGATACCGAGCCTTTGCTTCATGCCGCGGGAGAAGCCCTTTATGCGGTGCTTTTCGGTGCCTAAGCCTACTTTTTCGAGAAGCTCTGCGCTTCTTTCTTTGATGGTTTTTTTGTCCATACCGGTTATCTCGCCGCAGAAATTAAGGTACTCTTTGGCGGTCATGTAGGGGTAATACTCTGGGACATCCGGCAGATATCCGATGAATCGGTTTGTCGCGGTATTTCCGCAGGTGACCTTTTCGCCGTTTACGAGGATATCGCCTTTGTCGGCTTTTAAAAGCCCTAAGATGAGCTTCATGGTGGTGGTCTTTCCTGCACCGTTTCTGCCTACAAAGCCGAAGACTTTGTTTTGCGGGATTTTTAAGTCCAGGCCCCGGAGCACCTTTTTGTCTCCGAAGCTCTTTTCTAAGCCGGTTATGCTTAAGATGTAGTTGTTTTCTTTCATTACGAATCCTCTTTACCAAGCAGGAAGTACAGGATCGGACCTATAAACTCCATGCCGATTATGGCTACGATAACCCAGATGGTACGGTTGCCGCGTTTGTAGGTATTGTGGGTAAATATGTGTCGAAGTGTCACCGCCAGCAGTATGAACTGTACTATGATAAGCGGGATGAGAAATGGTAATAGTTCATTGATATCGGGCATTTTATGGTCCTCCCTCGGAATGATCAGTTTACAATCCTGTCTGTTTTTCACCGGTGAAAAACAGATTGTATCTTTTGTATTAGTTATTGTAATACAAATAATACAACCTGATCTCTGTTTTGTCAAGATAGTTTTGAAAAGATTTTTAACAAATTAGAGGGGGTTATTTTGCCACAGGCGCAAAATAAAAAGCCCTCTCTTTGTTTTTTGGGATTTTCCAAGAGAGGACTTTTTAAGTAGTTTAGCTCATTTCAGAGTCATTTATCCCACGAAATATCGGTGGAATAGCATTTGTGTGCGCCTGTCAGCTTACCGAAGATATACTTGTTGGAGGCGGATTCGCACATGGTGTAGATCTTGCCGTCCATGCAGATGATCTCCTCGGACATAGGAGGATACTTATAGTCCGTTACAAGGGATGCCGAATCAAGCTCGATGAGAGGAAGAGTAAGGCCTGCCACCTCAAAATTCTTTTTGCTTACGGGCTTGTCATATACATATATATGGGAAAAAGCTACTCCGTAAGAGGTTGAAAGATAGATTTTTCCGTTGCAGGTATCCATACCCTGGACGAGGTCGGTCACCGAGTATACTTCAAAGGGTTCGGGTTCGATGCCGAACAGTGCATCGGGACTGTTTGAAAAGCGGTAGGCAAAAATGAGGGCCTGGTTGTAATCTCCTGCGGAGGTAGTCATTTTATGGCTTTCTTTGGTCTTATAATTTTCCGCCCTGTAAAACTCTCCGGCATAGATCACGTTTTCATCGGAGGAGGTAAAGGCTACGCTCATGTCATCGGGCATGGGGAAAGTACCTATGCTTTTTATGGTGCTGCCATCGCCCGCATTTACGGCATCGGCATAATCAAATACATAGAGGCACGAGTCACTGCTGCCGGCTACATATATGTAGTCCCCGTGCACCGTCATCCCGCCGGCATGTCCGTGGAATTCACTTCCGTCGGGGTTCTGCATGAGGAGCTTCTTTACATATTTATTGGTTGACTTTTCTACCATATATATAGGAGAAGAGCTTTTATCGTTCATGTAGCCGGTCATGAAAAAGCAGTCGCTCTTTTGATCATAGGAAAATCCCTGTGCTATAAAGCCGCTGTTGATATCGGGGATGGTGAACTCTTTTTCGGAGTGGCTGTAGTATTCTGATACCGGTATCCTGAAATACAGGCGGGCACCTAACAGTATCACCAGCACTGCCGCCAGGATTATGGCAAGAACCTTTAATATCTTTTTACTTAAACTTTTTTTCTTTTTGGGAGCGTTAAGCTCACCGGTTTCGGTTTTATCGGTTTTCATTATCATATCTCTTTTCATAAGTATTCGTATTGTGCGTATTTGTAAGAAAAACGTACAATAACATTTCTCACATTGTATCAAATTTTTATTCAAAAAATCAAGATTTATTCTAAAAAAACTGTTATACTGTAAATGCAATCGATTGTTTCCCGGGAAATACCGAAGGAACGCTTAATACGTTTCGAGGTGACATTGACAAGAAAAGGAGGACCATATGAATCATCTGGAGCTTTTAAATGATGCGCTGGAATACATAGAGCAGCATATGAAGGAAGATATCCGTACGGAAGATATCGCTCTGTCCTGTTATTGTTCCAAGTCCTCTTTGGAAAAGCTTTTCCGTAACGTAACTCATATGTCCGTGCATGAGTATATCATCCGCAGGCGTATGACAAGGGCGGCCAGGATGCTGATAGAAAACCCCGAGATGAGCGTGCTTGACGTGGCACTGGAATACGGCTATTCCAGCCATGAGGCGTTTACCAGGATATTTTATCAGAGGTGGAACTGTCTGCCTTCGAAGTATCGTGATAATAAAAGAGTGCGTGAGATATTCCCGAAGATCAATTTAAATATGGAGACAGGAGGTTACATAATTATGGGTAGAAAATTTGATATAAGCGAATTATATGATCTGTTTAAGAGCAGAAAGGATTGTTATTTTGTATGCGGAGATATCGTGGGGCTGATCCCGATAAATGAGATATCCCATAAGGCGGGAGACCTGGCTATCCTCGAAGCATTAAAGAGGATGGAGGATGCGGCAGGAGAGGACGATGTGGTATTCCGTATAGGCGGAGATGAGTTCGTGATATTAACAGGCAGTACCGAAGAGGCTTATGCTAAAGGGATCGCAGATAAGATCTTAAGCCGCAACGGAGAGCGCATAACCTCGGACGGCAGGGAAATCCCTCTTTCGCTGTATGTTTCGTATCTTAAGGTCTCAAACAGGACGCCGAGGTATTCGGAGCTGTTTGTGGAGTTAAATAAGTCATTGCATGATGTTAAGAATGCTGAAACCGGAAAGTAATGTGACAGAAGGACGGTCTGAAGGCACAAGGCATCCGTTATCTGCGGATCCACCTTGCGGCATATATTGTCACATTTTTAGAACGAAAATACCCCGAAATATTTGCATGATCGCAATATTTCGGGGTTCTTTTTTTATCTTAATGCTGTGTTCCACCAGGGGTGTTATGTAATATAACATCGTGGTAGCCGCCCTCAACGATGGAGGTTGCGGAAACGAGAGTGATCTTGGCATCACGCTGTAACTCGGGGATGGTAAGTACACCGCAGTTACACATGGTGGACTTAACCTTGTATAGGGACTTTGCTACGTTGTCCTTTAAGGGACCTGCGTATGTAACGTATGAATCAACGCCTTCCTCGAAGCTGAGCTTAGCCTTGCCGCCGAGGTCGTATCTCTGCCAGTTACGTGCTCTGTTGGAACCTTCGCCCCAGTACTCTTTTACGTACTG
>DFGZ01000274.1 GCA_002371295.1 Oribacterium sp. UBA3737
GCTGTCCTCAAGTGAAAAATGTGCGCCCCTGGCATCTACTCCAAAGTACAAAGCATTAACAAGATTCTTGATGATCTCACCGAAAGCAAGTGTGACTATGGCAAGATAATCGCCCTTGAGTCTCAGTACAGGGATTCCGATGATGAATCCGAAAAATGCAGCGCTGACTGCTCCTATTACTATAGCTATAAAGAATCTCAGTCCCGCAGGCATGGCCGATCCTGACATAAGCATCGACCAGGTGGCACTTGTGAAGGCACCGACACACATGAATCCGGCATGCCCCAGCGACAGTTCACCGGAGATACCTACAACGAGATTGAGGCTCACCGCAAGGATGGAATATATACAAAGCGGAACCAGAAGTCCCTTAAAAAGAGAGCTAATATTTCCCGTCTTAAGCATTATCTCTACAATCACATAAGCGATGATGACCATCCCGAAGGTGATGAGATTGCTTCTTGTGATCTTCTGTTTTTCAGCATTAACTTTATTCATCTGATATCACACTTTCTCCATGATCTTCTTACCGAGAATTCCTGTAGGCTTAACCAAAAGCACGATGATAAGCACAGAAAATACGATGGCGTCCGAAAGTTTTGAAGATATATAAGCCTTGGCAAGGTTTTCCAGAACTCCCAGAATGATTCCGCCGATAAAGGCTCCCGGAATGGAACCTATTCCGCCAAGTACGGCTGCAACGAATGCCTTGATACCGGGCATGGCACCTGTTGTCGGTGTGAGTGTCGGGTATGCGGAGCAAAGAAGTATGCCGCCGATGGCTGCAAGTGCAGAACCGATGGCGAATGTCAGTGATATGGTTCCGTTAACGTCAACTCCCATAAGAGTGGCTGCTCCCTTGTCCTCGGAAACTGCCAGCATGGCCTGTCCGGCCTTTGTCTTGTTGATGAAAGTAACAAGTCCCACTACGATAACAACGCAGGTCACTATAGTAACTATGGTCTCTCCTGAGATGGTGAGCTGTCCATCCGCAAGTTTAACCGGCTTCATACCTACAAAAGAACTGAAGCTCTTGGGGTTTGCGGTAAAGATGATCTGTGCAAGATTCTGAAGCAGATAGGAAACACCTATAGCCGTGATAAGTACAGAAAGTGAATTTGCCTTACGAAGAGGTTTGTACGCTATTTTTTCGATAGTGATGCCCAGCAATGTACACACCACCATGCTCACCGGTATGGCGACGACCACAGGAAGTCCCATACTGTTAAACGCGATAAAAGCCGCATAGCCGCCAACCATGAGGATGTCGCCATGGGCAAAGTTAAGCATTTTCGCGATGCCGTATACCATCGTATAGCCAAGAGCTATGATCGCATACACCGATCCAAGACTAAGGCCATTGAGCAGATACGAAATAAAACTCATCATCTTGTTACCTCTTCATTAATGAAAAAATAGGGGGCTTTTTTTAGCAGCCCCCCTTAAGCTTAAAACTTATACTGATGTTGTATCAGAATGTATCTTAGAAAGCCATTCTTACTCTGCTGATACGTAAACGCCATCCTTGATAACTACAGCCTTAGGCTCCTTATCAACATCACCATTGTCATCCCAGGTCATCTCTGCACCTGTGATACCATCGTACTTGAGGCTCTTCATCTGCTCCTCAAGCGCTGTACCGATTTCGTCAACCGACTTGTCAGGTGTAAGATTTGCAGCCTCTGCTGCAGCCTTCACGATATATACTGCATCGTAAGCATCTGCTGCGAACTGGATAGGTGTGCTGCCGTAAGCTTCCTTATACTTTGCAACGAAGTTCTTTGTTGCGTCATCATCAGCATCTGCTGAGAAAGGTGTAAGAAGCATGAGACCTTCAGCAAGTGAAGTATCGAAGTTATCAAGATCAAGGATACCATCCATACCGTCCACTCCGAAGAATACAGGCTTGAAGCCCATTGAATCTGCCTGCTTAAGAACAAGAGCAGCCTCTGTGTAGTAGAATGGAAGGAATGCGAGCTCAGCGCCTGATGCCTGCATCTTCTGAAGCTGTGTTGAGAAGTCTGTCTTTGAATCAGCTGTGAACTGCTCTGTATCAACTACCTCGATGCCCTGATTTGCAGCCTCTGCAACGAATGACTCGTAGATTCCGCTTGAATAAACGTCTGAAGAATCATAGAGAACAGCAACCTTTGTTGCCAGCTTGTGCTCACCGATGTACTGAGCTGACTTGGCGCCCTGTGCCGGATCAGAGAAGCATACTCTGTAAGCATTGGCAGGCTTTGTACAGTCAACTGCTGAACCTGAAGGAGTGATCATAAACAGATTATCGTTTACTGCTTCTGAGCCAACTGCAATTGTAGGTGCTGATGTTGTAGGTCCGATAAGTACCTGCATACCCCAGTCCTTAAGTGAGTTGTAGGCATTGATAGCCTTCTCCTGATCATGCTCGTCATCAGCTGACTGGAACTCTATCTGATAACCGTTGATACCACCGGCTGCATTGATCTCATCAACAGCAACCTTTGTGCCATTGACAACAGCTGTACCGTAAACTGCCGCACCACCTGTAAGAGGTCCCTGTGAACCGAACTTCCATGTGGCATCTGATGAACCTGAAGCAGCTGCTGTCTCTGTCTTATCACCTGAAGCTGCCGCTGTTGTAGAAGCAGTTGAGCCTGAACCCGATGAACCGCATGCCGCAAGTGAAACAGCCATAGCACCTGTTAAAACCAAGCTTAATAATCTTTTCATTTTATTTCCCCTCCCACTTTAATAGGTAGTCATCAGTCTCTGAAATGTTTCTCAATCAGAGGTTGAAAACATGTGGCGGATGATCATCTCTCATCCACGTATTTCTGTTGCTTATGAGCTGACTTTTAAAGAGTCATGTTTCAAAATATGAGTCGACATACTTTGTGTTTTATATAACCGTAAAGCCTGAATAAAATTTTTGATATAACTTAGCTCAGGCTATAAAAGTCCTTCTCATCCGCAACCGATTTGATGGTTTGATTATATTAAAAGGGGATATGCTTAGTCAATCGCTTTTATAACATCTAATCAACATATTTTAATGTTTGATAACCGTGAGTTATGCTCAATATAAACGCAGCTCAATTCATCTGTCAAACTTAAGTCCTGAATTCTCTATCCTTCTGTCTCTCAGCATAAGGTCTTTAACAGCCTCCTCAGCTGATTTGTCGCCGAACAGCACCTCATTTATTTCTGAAACGATAGGCATGGTCACATTATACTTATCTGCAAGCTGTCTGGCCGCCTTCGCAGCATATACTCCCTCAACAACCTGGCCAACCTCTGTCATAGCCTCCTGATAAGACTTTCCCTTTCCTATGAGTATACCGGCTCTTCTGTTTCTCGAATGCATGGAAGCACAGGTAACTATGAGATCTCCTATGCCGCTGAGTCCCTGAAAGGTTTCTATATCACAGCCCATTTTCACTCCGAGTCTTGTGATCTCAGCAATGCCTCTTGTGATCAGTGCTGCTTTGCTATTGTCACCATACCCGAGGCCATCAGCAATTCCGGCCGCAAGAGCAACAACATTTTTCAGAGCTCCGCCTATTTCTATGCCTTTGATATCGGGATTAATATAAACTCTGAAACAATCACTCATAAAAGTGTCCTGAATAAATCTGGCTGTTTTTTCAGATCTCGCCCCGGTAACTATAGTGGTAGGAATAAATCTCGATACCTCCTCAGCATGACTCGGTCCTGACAGAACCGCAACATCAGACTGAGGAATCTCATCTTCTATAATATCCGACATGGTCTTCAAAGAATCGCCTTCGATGCCTTTGGATACAGAGACTATAACCTGCCCGTGACGAACAAAAGGCGCCATACGTTTAGCTGTCTCTCTTACATAAATGGACGGAACAGCAAGAACAATCATATCTTTATCCGTAAGAGCTTCATGAATATCCGATGTAATGATCATTTCATTCTGTAAAACCGCTTCCGGAAGGTTTTTCTGCCTTCTGGTCCTTGACATTTCCTCTGCACTGTCTGAAGATCTGGTCCAAAGTGTAACCTCATGTCCATTGTGAATAAGAAGTATAGCCAGCGCCGTACCCCAAGTTCCTGCTCCAACAACTGCTGTTTTCATAAACTCTCCTTTAAAAACATTGTCATGATTCACAAACAGCACGCTCATTAATACGGCGTGCTGTTTATCGGGATCCCTACGGATTCTGTCAGAATAAAATCTTATGTCTAAGATTCCTGCGTACTGAGCAGTCCAAAGACCCCACTGTATAAAATTTACTTTTTAAAATGGAACTTGCTTTCTGTTCCCTTTCTCAACCTGTCTATATTGCTGCGATGCTGCCATATAGCAAGGGCAGAGGCAAAAAACACTATGGCTAAAACCATAGGATAAATCCCCATGGACATGGGAAGCATACCGAAATAACCAAATACCGCAGTGAGTACGAAAAACATGACTGCTGCCGTTATAGAGCCGACGCTGACATAGCCTGTAGTTTTGACAACAGCCAGAAATATAAGCACCAGTATCAGGGCAAGCTTCCACTCAAAGGCGATGATAAGCGCCCCTGAACAGGCAATACCCTTTCCGCCCTTAAGCTTGGGAAAAACAGGGAAATCATGACCAAGAACCGCTCCCAGTCCTCCCCATAAAATGATAAGGGTAGTTTCATCCACCGTAACCGGCTTCCATATCATGCAAAGCACAAGAATAGGTACTATGGTCTTTGCCATGTCAAGAAGAAGTACTGTGGCACCGGCCTTTTTCCCGAGGGTGCGGGATATGTTGGTGCTTCCGGGATTGCCCGAACCCACCTTGTAGATATCCACTCCCTGTGACTTTCCGTAAAGATAGCCGTTAGGAATCATTCCGAACACATATCCCGTAAGAAGAGCAATGACTATATGCTGAATATCCATCATTCCTCTTCACCACCTTTTCTTTCTCTTATAAGGAATTTAAGCGGTGTGCCCATAAATCCGAAGGCATCTCTTATCTGATTCTCTATATATCTTGTATATGAGAAATGCATAAGCTGAACATCGTTTACAAAAATAACAAATGTAGGCGGCTCTACAGCAGTCTGGGTCATATAGAACAGCTTCAGTCTCTTACCCTTATCACTTGGCGGCTGCTTCATGGCGGTTGCTCTGGTCATGATATCATTGAGCACACCTGTACGGATACGGAGGGTCTGATTCTCTCTTACCTTATCAACAAGATCGAAAATCTTATTAAGTCTCTGGCCGGTCTCGGCAGAAATGAAAAGGTACTCCGCATACGGCATATATGCGAACTTCTCCTTGAGCTTTGCCATAAACTCATTCATGGTCTTGTCAGTCTTATCCGTAATCGCATCCCACTTGTTCACACAGATGATGACACCCTTTCCGGACTCGTGAGCTATACCGGCGATATTGGCATCACCGTCAGTAACGCCCTGTGTCGCATCGATAAGAACAAGACAGATATCTGCTCTGTCAACCGCCGCAACAGTACGGATAACTGAATATCTTTCGATATCGTCCGTAACCTTACCCTTACGTCTGAGACCCGCAGTATCTATAAATGTATACTCCTTGCCGTTATGAACGATCTTTGTATCGATAGCATCTCTTGTGGTACCTGCCACATCGGAAACTATTACTCTGTTCTGTCCGAGGAGCTTGTTTACAACTGAGCTCTTTCCTACATTAGGCTTACCGATAAGCGCAACCTTGATAGAATCATCATCCGCATCTTCCAGGGAATCTGTCGGGAAATGCTTGATCACCTCATCCAGAAGATCTCCCACACCCATCTGGTTAGTGGATGATACTCCGATAGGATCTCCGAGACCGAGATTATAGAACTCGTAGATGTCATCTCCGAACTTTTTGAAACTGTCCACCTTGTTTACGCAAAGCACGATGGGCTTGCCCGATCTGCGAAGCATATCAGCCACTTCATAGTCAGCATCAACAAGACCGGTTCTTACATCCGTCACAAAAAGAATCACATCCGCTGTATCGATGGCAAGCTGGGCCTGTGAACGCATCTGTGAAAGGATGATATCCTTGGTATCCGGCTCGATTCCGCCGGTGTCAACTAAAGTGAACTTGTAATTAAGCCACTCTGCATCAGCATAGATTCTGTCTCTTGTAACACCCGGAGTGTCCTTTACGATAGAAATCTGCTTACCTGCAATCAAATTGAACAATGTAGACTTTCCTACATTTGGACGGCCAACCACCGCCACAATAACTTTTCTCATATAATCACCCATCCTGGCAAATAGACATACTTTAACTTATATATCTTAACACTACAGGCGCGAAACGGCAAGCTTGGTGATGGTTTTTCAAAACTAAGAAAAGTTTGATATCCGCGCCTGAGAAATCCGATAATCCCGGGTGATTGTGTAATTTTCCGACCATCGTTCAACTAATGCTGATAATGTCCAATGCATAATCCGTCGTCTCCAACATACATACCATCCGGTGTCCATGCATTTGTCAGCATGACGCCATCATCTCCAAGATAGAAATTCTCTACCCATTGATTAGTGATGGCTTTTCCGTCTTCACCAAGATAATACCATTTATCGTTGAATTTGATCCATCCTTCTGTATCCGGTGATAATGAAAAGACGTCTGCACTTGGATCATCGTAGCCAAGTACAAGTTCATCATTACTAAGTGAATAGGATATATATTGAGTCATGCCGAAAAATGAACCGTCCTCCTGTTTTGCCAGTGTCACGGTTGAATATTTATCCTTTACCGTACAGCTTCCGTCCGGATTTGGCGAAACAGTTATGGGCTCTCTCTTATACTCCTGCTCTATATAGGGTGGCTCTTCTGGCATTATAGTGTATGAATAGTAGTAAGTCTGCCCTGCGAAAGCTGTCATGGAAAACAGAATTAAGAATAGTGTTAATGCTTCTGCCCACAGAATAATCCGATACAATTTATTTATCATAACTGCCTCCGGTTTATATCATTAACAGCGCCCACAAATCCATCGTTTTTTGGTTCCTGTTCATTTCCTCAATCCTTCCATGTGTAATACCATGTGGTAGTAACAGGATATCTGTCCCCTCTATGGAATTTGCATGTTACTTCAAGTTTCTCTCCCGTTTGTCCTTCCGGAAATTGTGCCTTCAGCTTCCACTCATAGGAGCCATCACGGCAGTTATAGTATTTAGGCTCATCGTCTATTACATTATCCCAGGATTTGGTGTAATTGGTTGGCCAGTGACCATCATTAAAGTGATAGTCTATGTATCCCATCTCAAGGAGTCCCCAGACTCCCGGATCTGCTACAACATTCTCTGCATAAACCTTCATATCCACGGTGGTGAATTCTTCGGGGTACAGATACGTCGGAATGTTTGTACATTCACCGATGGCGGTATAGTGCGCATATTCATCAGTCTTATGCCAGGTATAGTCGATTATGTATCGGCCACCTTCATCTATGTCCTTATACTCATATTTCCATGTTTTATATACATCACTTTCACCATCCATCACTTCATGTGTCGTGTCCGTCAGCACCCAGCAGTGCGAAGGTTCTGCATCTTTCTTCTTGAAACTATTCCATATGTCTCCCTGCTTTAAACCGGCTGCAAATGCAAAATTGCTCACTAAAAGAGCAATGATCAAATTGATTGCCGCCATAACAAATAGTTTACATTTCTTACCAGTCATAAAAGGCCTCCTTGTAATTTAAAAATACAACCTCCGTGTTCTATGGCTACAGATATGTTCGTATCATCAAATGGTGCAAAGTACTGCTAACCCATCTGCTTTTTATATCGACAAACCGAAGAGATCTAATAAATGATTTTTAAATGGAACAAAGGAAGCCGGCTCACGCCGGCTTCCTTTAAAAGATGCTTATTATCTTATATTAGTTGTTGTAAAGATCGTTCAGCTTCTTAAGATGCTCATATCTAGCCTCTGACTCAGCCTGGTTCTTCTCATCGAGTGCCTTAGCTCTCTCAGGGTTCTTGAGACCAAGTGAAAGGTAACGAACCTCGCCCTTAAGGAAGTCCTGATATCCTTCGAAGTTAGGCTCCTTAGAGTCAAGAGTGAACTTCTTGTCTCCGCCGTTAGGGTTGAATCTGAAGTTGTTCCAGTAACCTGTTGTAAGAGCAAGCTTCTCCTCTTCCATAGCCTTAGCCATGCCCTTCTTGATACCATGGTTGATACATGGAGCATAAGCAATGATAAGTGATGGACCTGGGTATGCCTCAGCCTCTGTAATAGCCTTAACTGTCTGAGCCATATCGCCACCCATGTTGATATGTGCAACGTATACATAACCGTAAGACATCGCAATACCAGGGAGATCCTTCTTACCTGTCTCCTTACCGCCTGCAGCGAACTGAGCTACAGCACCGGTAGGTGTTGACTTAGATGACTGTCCACCTGTATTTGAGTAA
>DFGZ01000226.1 GCA_002371295.1 Oribacterium sp. UBA3737
CCTCGTCTCGCCACAACGACCGAAGCACCTACCTTCATCGTCTTGTCAAAGTGTGTACTGTAGAAAAGTCTGTCTAAGAATGCTATCAAGGTTGCATTTGCAGACGCATAATACACCGGGCTTGCTACCACAAGCCCATCAGCCGCCTCGAACTTCGGTGCAGCCTGATTGACCACATCATCGAAGACGCACTTGCCCTTGGTTCCGCAGGAGTTGCAGGCTATACAGCCTCTAATATCCTGATTCCCGATGTTCAGGACTTCCACCTCCACACCTTCCTTCTCAAACACATTAACCATCTCGCCAAGAGCTATCGTTGTGTTGCCCTTAAGTCTGGGTGATGCATTTACAATTAGTACCTTCATCGTCGTTTTCCTCCTTAGCTTCATATTCTTTCCGAGTGATTGCACCAGCATCAAAAAGTCTTTTGTACTTAAAGAATTTCATCCGCAAAGAGTGAAATTGAATACGGGTGCGTTAACATCTTTACTGATGGCAGCGCACACGACATTTTATTATAAAAGATGCTCGATGGCGGCCTCATTTCTGTGGATGAATTCTACAAATTAACCACCATCAATCGAGAAACTTTCTCTGGTTCCTATGGAGAAATGCTTATGAAGAACAGAAAGAGACAGCGACAAAACCGCAGACGCTATACGAGTGCACCAAGAAGCACCCCCTCCGGCTGCATGGATATGACATCATACCTTGCGATAAGGAAAACGTGACACGTGAGGAGAAACAGAAGCCGTCATGGAAAGATCCACGGGAAGCGCGGTGACAGATAAAAAGGCCGCCCATTGCAGGCGGTCATTGTTACATGTTAAAGAGATCTGCATGGCTTCCAGTGTCTACCAGTGTCAGTGTAAGGATGTCGTTCTCTATCAGATAGATGAGAAGCCAGTCCGGCTGAATGTGACATTCACGGAAGCCTTTTAGCATCCCCTTCAGTTCGTGGTCATAGTACTTCTCATCCAGTGCTTTACCCTGACGTAAAGTGTTGATGACGTCATCAAGAAGAGAAAGATCCAGCCCACGCTTCTTCATCAGCTTATAGCTTTTCTTATAAGCGGAAGTATATTTGACAGTTAAGATCATTCAGGCTTCAAGAGCTTTCTTAAGAGCTTCCATGCTGGTGTATCCCGGGACGTCAGGGTCACGGGAAATACGCTTTGCTTCATCGGCAGCGCCAATCAATTCTTTAGAGTACTGCGGAATCTCCACCTTGAAAGGAAGTCCACCTCTCAAGATGCACTGTCGTAAAAAAATATTAACGGCGCTGGACATATCCATGCCAAGTTCATTGAAGAGTTCATTGGCCTGATTTTTAACACTGGAATCAATACGAATCTGAGTTGGAACTGTAGACATATAAATCATCCCCTTTCATTTCGAATTATATTACATACAGTTTACGTTGTCAACCAATATAGCAGCAATGGTTGCCTTAGGGGCGAGATAAATCCATGAAAGCTAATTGCTAAAAGACCGGCGCCCCTAACGCGTACTTTCCCGATGGTCTCATTTTTCAGAGGGAAACTCTGTTTAGGCAGTTTCAAAACCGCCAAGCTGGGAATATTATTTTTCGAGCAGCGCAAGGCCGTGGCTTTGCACATCACCGTTTACGGCGGCATAGATCCAATCTGCAACGCTGACGTCGTCCTCTTCAATCTCAGCCAGCACCTCTCTACCATATTTTTCTATCATTTGTGCGATGAATGCAGCACACTTCTCCATATTCCGACGACTCACTGCATCCAGCTTGGCACGCCACTCTCATTTCTCTGTCTGATTTCTTCCTCTGTCATTGCCGGTAAACCTCCCGTGTTTTTTGGAAGGTTTGAATAACCAATCTTGTCCGAAGTCAGCTTGTATATCTGCACCATAACATCGATAAAGCTCTCAAAGTCAAGTAGCTGATCTTGATTCATATTAAGCCCTTCATCATTCCCATCAATACTTAATACACTTTACTGTTTTATAGTTAAAATCTTCTCTAACGGAAGACGCGTTGATGCAAGCCCGTTCAGATTGTCTTCCGACGCATAACCCAAAGCAATTCCCATAATGATCTCTTCATCATCCGATACAGAAAGAAGCGGACGAAGTTCCGCAGGGAACTTAACGATCTCATAAGCCGGGATCGAATCCACACCATGATCCTTTGCCGCCAGCATCAAAGTCATACCAAAGGCTCCAAGATCGTAAATCGGCCATCCCGTATGGTCTTTCCCAAGGGTCAGATAAACCAACGCCGGAGCATCAAACAGCTTTTCGTTCATATTCAGAAAATGTACAATGTCCGGATCTCCGGTATAATCTGCAATGTAGCTCATAAAATCTGCCATGTTCTTCTGACTGCGTTCTGAAAAATTGGTTCGATGGCCTGTCGGCATATCCGGCGATCCCTTAATCCTATCCGCATACTTCGCAATCCAGATCTTCTTAATTTTTCTCAGAGTCTCCCCTGTCGCGATATACACATTCCAGGGTTGGCTGTTTTCCCATGACGGAGTACGCTGCGCAGTACGAACAATATCTTTCAGTACTTCAACCGGGATTTCCGTTTCCTTAAAACATCTTACTGAATGCCTTTTGTTTACGACTTCTTTGAATTCCATAATGAACCTCCTGTGTTTTCAATTTTTGTATCACTTATTACAATGTTTCGACCCTGGATGTCCTGCTGATGGCGTTTTCATTTACATGGTTTATACTTTGTGTCAATGCTTCAAGCATATGCTGTTTGTCATCCCGAAGGATACCGTCCAGCTTTACGGAATCCAACGGGTGCAACGCCCAGAAATAGCAATCCGGCAGTTCAAGTCCCGCAAGGAACTCCCTCTCTTCTTCCAGATTTTCTTTTTCGGAAGCAGGAGTGAATAAACCCGTTTTGATATCCTTATCCAGTTTTGTCCCGATAAAAGCTGACATGGTGTTGATCAGAATTTTGCTCGGCTTAATCTTATTTTCCAATGCCGCTATAAGTCAAAAGAACCACTCTACTTAAAATGTCCGCGTAATATACTCACGGTACTGCCTTAATTTTTTCTCGTTGACATACTCGATCCGAAAATCAAATATAGTATACGGCTTTACTGCTATGGCACACTTGGCATGACCAGAGAATGGGTTTTAGATGACAACATCACTCCTGCCAGAACAGCCGCTGCAATGATGTATGATGCTATGCCTGAATCACTGAAAAATATTTACTTCAAGAAAAAAGAAAAGAGCTACTAATGCTTTTTCGCATCAGTAGCTCTTACTGTTGGTTCCGTATGATATTATGATGGTTATTTCTTGTCCTGCTCTATCTGGGCATCCTTTATTCTGTAGTAGTCTTCCATCTTCAGATTCAGGTGCACATTCATTAATGATACCTCTTCCATATCTGCCTGCTGCCAAATTCGTCTTTCTTGAAATCTGAATTCAGGCAGGTGATCTCTATCGGTATGATCTTCAAAAGCCACATAGGCTCTTTAAGTTTCTTCAATGCTTGCAGCGGTATCTTTCTGAACTCCGCGACATTCTTATATTCATCGGAGAACAGCTCGACTAACTCCACTGTTCCTTCGATCTGCAGTGACCTAAGTCCGCCAAAGGAAGTACTCGTCTCGAAGACCGATGCCGCAATATGCTTATTCTCCTTCAAGGCTTTGAACTTGAACCCACCTTCGGTGAAGATCCAAAGTGCTCCCATATACCAACTGTACTCAAGCGGCGTGCAGCGAATAAAATCCTTCGTGGCCGTTGCCAGGGCAAGAACCTTATGGGATGATAAGAACTCGTCTATCCAGCTATACAGAGCATCATCATCCAGCTTCTTTTCGGTTTCATCTTTTCGAGTCCAGAAGGACTCAGCCTGTGCGTACTGTTCGTCAGTCATTTATTCTTCCTCCTTCAATAAATCCGCTTGTCCAGATTTTTGTTCAGTTTCTTCGCCAGTTTAAGAGCAAAAGGAATTCCGTTTTCCCTGATCGTTGTTCTGAGGAACACATTGATCGCCGTGGTCATGTTCAGACCCAGCTCGGAAATAATCCTGTCGGCCTGGTCTTTTATTTCTTCCTCGGTTCTGATATTCAAATCCGCAGTCGGCATAATATTCATCTCTATTCTGTCTATATAATATGCGTTTACTCGTCTACTATCAATACGTTGTCTCCGGCGCAATGCTGTCTGCCATGTAAGAAAGCTTCTCCATCTCTTTGCGG
>DFGZ01000047.1 GCA_002371295.1 Oribacterium sp. UBA3737
ACCAAGCTGTATCAGTTCCTCTCTGAGTGCCTGTGCAGTCTCTTCGGAAACGGAAACCTTGAAAGCCCGATCCAGAGCCTTTCGCTTAATGGCTTTGTCGAGGCATGAAATGTCATTGCAAATGTATGCGCCCCGACCGTTTTTACGTCCGGTTGGATCTATGCTGAAGGTATCGTCAAGTGCATGAACGATACGTATCAGTTCCGGCTTTTCCTTTTTCTGACCGCAACCAATGCACGTTCTCTCCGGTATCTTTTTCATACCGGTCACATCTCTCCGCTTTCGCCATCTGCGTCTTCGGCAAATGTCTCATCGGTTGTTTCTTCGCTGTAATCCTCAGCAAATGTTTCATCCATAAGCTCTGTATCCTCTTCGGAATCAACATCCTCACCCTGATAGTCGATACCCATCTCATCGAAGATGCCCTGCTCCTGAGCCTGTGACTCAGACTTGATATCGATCTTGTAGCTTGTGAGCTTTGCAGCAAGACGGGCGTTCTGACCTTCCTTACCGATAGCCAGACTGAGCTGGGCATCAGGTACGATGACCATAGCCTCCTTGTTGTCCTGATCTGCGATAACTGCGATTACCTTTGCAGGTGAAAGAGCATTCTCGATAAGGTATGCAGGGTTCTCATCATAATTAATGATATCGATCTTCTCACCGCGGAGCTCTTCTACTACTGTATTTACACGTGAACCGTTAAGACCTACACATGCACCTACAGGATCTACATTAGGATCGTTGGACAGAACTGCCATCTTTGTTCTGGAACCTGCTTCACGTGAGATAGCCTTGATCTCAACGATACCGTCTCTTACTTCGGAAACCTCCTCTTCGAAAAGACGCTTTACAAGCTCAGGATGTGTTCTGGATACCATAACACGAGGTCCGCGAGGGGTATCTCTTACTTCAATGACATAAACCTTTACTCTGTCATTTGTCTCAAGCTTCTCGTCCTTGATCTGCTCGTTCTCTGAAAGGTAACCGTCTACCTTGCCGAGATTAACGATGATGGATCTTCCTGTATTTCTGTCAATGGTTCCGGTAACAACTTCCTTCTCCATGGAATAGTACTCGTTGTAAAGAACCTTACGCTCTTCCTCACGGATACGCTGTACTATAACGCCCTTCGCATTCTGTGTTGCTATACGTCCGAAGGTCTTGGAATCAACCTTTACTGGTACGATAGAGCCAAGTGTATAGCCTGCATCGATCATTCTTGCATCTGCAAGGGAAATCTCTGTATTCTTATCAAGTACTTCTTCAACTACTGTCTTGTCAGCGATGACCGAGAAATCACAGGTCACAGGATCGACACTTACTCTTATATTGTCTGAAGAACCGAAGTGATTCTTGCAGGCTGTCTGAAGTGAAAGCTCGATTGCTTCGATCAAAGACTGCTTTGAAATTCCTTTTTCCTTCTCCAGTAGATCGAGTGCTTCGCTAAGTTCTGTATTCATTTGTTCATATCCCTCCCGGTGATAATATCTTCTGTTGCATCTTCTGCGGATTCTTCTGTTAATGTCTCTTCATCCGCACCCTGAGGTTCTACATCGGCATTTCCGGGATGATCCTTAAAGCCGAGTGAACATACCTCTAACATATATTGCTCTGGAATGAAATCTTCCTTATCAAGCCATTTTGACAGCTTTCGGGAAACCTTTGCACAGTCGTCTACAGTCATATCGACACCATCTATGCGAAATATGAATGCTCTTAAGTACCATTCGTTATTTTCCTGTGTGAAAGTCACACTGTCTGTTTCATATCCGTCCTGCGGACATATCTCATCGAGATATTTTTTTACCTTTTCGGTATAGTTATTTGCCTGCATAAAAATTTCCTCTAAACCTAAGCAAAAGGAGCGGGCGTTTCGCCTGCTCCTTTCAACTAGTCAATTAATACTGAATTACAATAACATAGGAATATAGTAAAATCAAGACTTTTTTGAGCCTGAAATCCGGAAACCGGGCCCGGAAGCCTCTTTAAATCACTCCCTGTATGAAAATAATGAAGATAAGTACAGGAAGTACATACTGAAAATACGGTTTCACCATACGGCTCAGCTTCATGCCGACACCCTTGTTGCACTCTGCCATATAACTGTCGAAGCCCCAGCCCCATTTGGTCACACAGAACAGAAGGTAAATAAGAGAACCGAGGGGAAGCAGTATGTTGGAAACGATGAAATCCTCTGAGTCCAGGATGTCTCTTGCACCGATAAGGTGGACACCTGACCAGATGTTGTATCCGAGGACACAAGGGATGCTTGCAATGAGGATGTAAATACAGTTCACTATTACAGCTTTTTTTCTTGTGAGACCGAAGTTGTCGATGGATGTGGCAAGAAGGTTCTCAAAAACAGTTATGACTGTACTGAAGCTTGCAAAGGACATGAACATGAAGAAAAGTGTTCCCCAGAGTCTTCCTCCCGGCATGCTCATAAATACCTTGGGGAGGGTCATGAAGATAAGGCTGGGACCTGCATCCGGCTGAACATTGAAGCTGAAGCATGCAGGGAAAATAATAAGACCCGAGATGATAGCTACAAATGTATCAAGAGCACATATTCTGACCGACTCTCCCACCAGTGAGAAATTCTCGGACATGTAGGAACCGAAGATCTCCATGCAGGCAACACCCAGGCTCAGTGTAAAGAAGGCCTGGTTCATGGCTGCGGAAATAACAGAGCCAAAGCCCTTCAGGAGATTGCCGCTGCCTGCTTCATATACTCTGTCCAGGCTTGGAATAAGGTAGAACTCAACACCTGCCTGAGCATTCGGAAGAGAAACGCTTCTTACGGCGAGGATAACGATGAGAACCAGAAGTGCGCTCATCATAGTGGTGGTTACCTTTTCAAGTCCACGCTGAATGCCGAAGGAGCAAACTAGAAAGCCCACTATAACAGTGACCATCATGCAGATCATCATCTCTGTGGGGTTACCGAGCATATCAAAAAATACGGAATCCACACTGTCCATGGCGACCCTGTCAAATGTGCCTGATGCAAATTTGAAAAAATAAGATATCATCCATCCCGAGACTGTGGTGTAGTACATCATGAGAAGGTAGGCACCGGCTACAGCGAACCATCCGTGTAAATGCCATTTACTGCCGGCGGGTTCCAGCTTTTTATATGCAAGTACCGCACTCTTTCTTGAGGCACGGCCCACTGCCAGTTCCATGGTGAGAACAGGAACACCCATAACGATCAGGAAGATGAGGTAGAAAAGAACGAAGATTCCGCCGCCGTTCTGCCCTACAAGGTATGGGAACTTCCATACGTTTCCTATACCTATGGCGCATCCTGCGCTTACCAGGATAAATCCTATTCTTGATTTGAAGCTTTCGCGTTTGTTACTCATAAGACTCCTTTAGTGATTATTAGGTTTTGACTGTTTAACGCTTTGCACTATTGCAGTCCATCCAATGATAAAAGAGCCTGCATAAAACTGCAAGCTCTTAATAGTCTTTTATATTAAATTTGATCGGCAGCTCTCTGGGCAGTTCCGCCGTTTTCAAGTATGGAAGGAATCTCTGCAAGAGATACGATACGATACTTGAGTTCTGCACGTGAACCGGCAAGCTCCTTCAGCTTCTTTGAAATTCTGTGGTAGATGATACCGCAGTCTTCCTTCTTTGTTCCGATAAGGAGGAGCAGATACTGGCTTGAGCTGTACTTGGTATATACATCACCCTGACGAAGCTCTGCATACAGAGCGTTTTTCAAAGCTTCGGAACGGGTCGAAAGCTTTTCCTGATTCTGTATGGGCTTTCCTTCGTAGTCAACAAGGGTACAAAGCATCATGAATATAGAATTTCCGCGACGTACAAGGTTTCTGCGGAGTACATTATATACATCGATGAAGCTTGAGAATGCACAATAGTATGAACCGAGACTTCTGCTGTCGCCCTTGCTGTTCTTTAATGCGGCATCTCTTTCAAGGATACCTGCCTGAATCTCTTCGATGTCATCTGATACTACCTTGATATCGTCATAGATACGCTCATAGCATCTGATAAGATCGTCAGGAAGAGGTACTTCCAGATCATCGAGGTAATAGCGGGCGGTCTTGTTATAAAGCTCGTAGGCCTCCTTGTACTCTTTACGAAGTATAAGAGCGTCGATGACATTGATCTGCCATCCTGCATCTGGATAGATCTGGCTTGCGCGGTTATAGAGCTTATAGAGGTTTTCGTACGCTCCCTTTTCTCTGTAATACTCTCCCAGAAACATAACAAGCTCATCGAACAGATGCTTGAGTTTTACGGATTCTACGATGACCCAGTTGTCTGTGGAGAACTCCGGAAGAAGTTCGCCCCGGTAAAGCTCAAATGCATGCTCATACAGAGCAGCCTTCGCAGCCGGATCTTCTGTCTCACCTGCTTTACGGCAGTCATCCATATAAGTCTTTACATCAAGACTTAATTCGTAACCCTCAGGTTTTTCAGGGAAGTATATGCCCTTCTTTCCTTCGATATAACGCTTCCCGGGAACTCCGCTTTTCTTAAGCTGTGTCCTTGCCTGATGAAGCAGATTGTTCAAACTGTTGTTTTCATCGAGAAGATCCTTATATCCGAAGACACCGTCGATAAGCTCTCTCTTTGAGATTCCTTTTTTGTGATTTAAAAGGATGATCTGAATCAGTTTAAGAAAATTTGCTTTGTTGTTCTGACCGAGACCCATGTACTGACCGTTTACGGTGATGGAAAAGCCTCCCAGCATGCGGATCTCTATACGATTTTCACTCTCACTCATTTTTAACCCCTTGCCCTTTAGAACTTCAGCCTGTTTATATTTTGCATCGCAAAAGACTGACGCTTAGTGACAGGATGGAAACAATAGCTGTCACATCCTTAAGACATCTTTGTATTCTAATCTTAGACGGAATCAGGTGAAAAGTAAACAAAAATCAAAAAAATTTAAGCACAATTCTAACTAAATGCCATAAAAGGAAAAGTCTGTCAGCCAGATTCGTCGGAACTGCAGCGGCTGACAGACTTTTAAGTGTCTCGTAGGAAGCTTTTTTTAGAATGTTACTCCGAGGAACTGGATTACCAGGCCCCAGAAAACACCGATAGAATAAAGTATCACTCCGATACGGAGATTCTCATTTGGGTGATAGTTTGTACGGAAAAGAACGAGAAGGCCGACTCCGGCACCGACCATGAGTCCTGCCATCATCTGTCCTGCATCAAGGATGCCCATAAGATAAAGCTCGGTAATGCTTACAGAGGCTGCACAGTTAGGTATAAGTCCGATGATGCCCGAAAGGAAAACACCAACGACAGGTTTTCCTGAAAGGAATGTTCCGATAGCATCCTTCCCTATTCCCTCCACAAGAAGTGTGATAACAAATGTGATGAGGAAAATGAAAACGGTGATCTGGAAGGTATGATGGAATGCAGGCTGAAGTATTCCGGCAATACCGCTTTTATGATGGTGATGTTGTCCGTGATGATCGTGCCCATGGTGATCATGATGCCCATGTGAATGCTCATGACCGTGATGCCCATGTGAATGCTCATGGTGCTCAGCAGCTAAGGATGCTGCATGATGAGCTTCGTGGTCGCTTTCCCGGGATTCATCATGTTCCTCTGAATGGTGCTGTGTATGCTGTGATTCCTCTTCGTGATGAGCTTCGTCATCATCCTCTTCTTCGTCCATATCCTCGTCATCACAGGCACAGTGATCGTGTTCACAAAGATCGTGAATGTGCTTTTCAGGTGCCGGTGTATGTTTTCCGTGGTGCATGAAAATATCAAGTGCAAAACCGCTTATGATGCCGAGAACCATCTTTGTGACCATGATTGCGATAATGGTCTTTGGTGCAACCTGCTCTGAAATGAATATAGGAAGCATCTCATCTGATGTTGAAAGAAATACGGCGATAAGTGTCCCCACCGAGATCACGCCTCCGGCGAAAAGACTTGATGCGGCAGCCGAGAATCCGCACTGGGGGAGCATTCCTGCCGCACCTCCGATAAGCGGACCGAAACGGCCGGCTTTCTCCAGCATGGCAGTTGTGCTCTTTTCTGTCTTATGTTCCATATATTCCATGGCCATATAGGTCACAAGCAGGAAGGGAATCAGCTTTACGGTATCGATAATGGCATCCATGAGTGCATCAGTTATCATATCCATGAATAAGTCCTCCTTAAATATAAATGTAATTCAAAAAGCAAATTAAAAGAAGAGGTTCCTCAGGAGCCTCTTCTTAATATTTCATGAGTCGTATTATAGAATATCATACCTGTCAACACGTGCATAATCACATGAACATATATTGATATGATTTTTTTATCTCTTAAGCGCTGCCTCTATGAGTCCCTTGAAAAGAGGATGTGCATCGTTCGGTCTTGACTTGAATTCAGGGTGTGCCTGAGTTGCCAGGAAGTAAGGATGGTCCTTAAGCTCAACTATCTCAACGATGTGACCGTCAGGTGACTGTCCTACAAGCTCCATACCTGCCTCTTCAAGCTCCCTGCGGAAGTCATTGTTCACCTCGTATCTGTGTCTGTGACGCTCGGAAATGGAAGTCTTTCCGTAAACAGCGTGTGCCTTTGTTCCTTCACGGAGATCACAAGGATAAGCTCCGAGACGCATGGTTCCTCCGAGATCTGTTACAGTCTTCTGCTCCGGCATAAGGTCGATGACAGGGTGGGTTGTATTAGGATCGAACTCGGTTGAATTTGCATCCTTCCAGCCGAGAACATTTCTTGCAAATTCGATGATGGAGATCTGCATACCGAGACAGATGCCGAGGTAAGGTATCTTGTTTTCTCTTGCATACCGGGCAGCCATGATCATGCCTTCGATACCTCTCTGGCCGAACCCTCCGGGAACCAGGATTCCGTCTACACCCTGAAGGAGTGTTGCGGCACCTACCTTCTCTACCTCCTCTGAGTCCACCCAGCGGATGTTTACTTTGGCATGATTTGCAACACCGCCGTGCTTAAGAGACTCTGCAACACTAAGGTAGGCATCATGAAGCTGAGTGTACTTTCCGACAAGGGCAATGACTACTTCCTTTTCGGGATGGCGGAGATTTTCAACCATGGACTTCCAGCCTGAAAGATCCGGCTCGGGGCATGGAAGGTGGAGACATTCGCACACAGACTGTGCGAGATGCTCGTGCTCCATAAGAAGAGGTACTTCGTAAATGAACTCGGCATTGGTGTTCTGAAGAACATGGTTTGCAGGCAGGTTACAGAACATGGCGATCTTGTCCTTGATGTCCTGAGGGATAGGATGCTCTGTGCGGCATACAAGGATATCTGTCTGAAGTCCGAGACGCTGAAGCTCTCTTACGCTCATCTGTGTGGGCTTGGTTTTAAGCTCCTCCGAAGCGTGAAGGTAAGGAATGAGGGTCACATGGATCATGATGGCATTTTCATGACCGATATCATGCTGGAACTGACGGATGGCCTCAAGGAAAGGCTGTGACTCTATATCTCCTACTGTTCCGCCTACCTCGATGATGGCTATGCGGTCCTCTTCAGGATCATCGGAACGATAGAAATCGGACTTTATTTCATTTGTTATGTGAGGGATGACCTGTACAGTGTGACCTTCGTACTCACCGTGGCGTTCCTTGTTAAGAACGGACCAGTATACCTTTCCGGAAGTGACATTGGAACGATGGTCAAGGGATTCGTCAATGAAACGCTCATAGTGTCCGAGATCCAGGTCTGTCTCAGTTCCGTCATCTGTGACAAAGACCTCACCATGCTGGATAGGGTTCATGGTGCCCGGGTCGATGTTAATATACGGGTCGAACTTCTGCATGGTCACCTTGTAGCCTCTCGCTTTAAGAAGTCTTCCCAGAGATGCGGCTGTAATTCCCTTTCCGAGACCGGAAACCACTCCACCTGTTACAAATACGTACTTGATCATATGCTACTCCCCTTTCTGTTGCTGAGCCTGATACACTGAAATTATACGTGCATAAGTCCTGCGGATTGCTCCGTGCTTCGCACTCTCGCAATCCTGCAGAAATCTCGAATCCGCGCTATCGCGCTTATTCTCGATTTCTGTTGTCCTGTCAGATGCCTATGCATCCTTGCAAGTAAACTTGCAGTCTGCATAGTCGCCTGACAGGGACTTATGCACTAAAAAAGAGGTGACAAGGCCAGAGACACCCCGAGTGTCCCTGTGACGCCTTTGTCACCTCTTATAATTTACTTCCTAAAAAAACATAGTGAATGATAACACTGCAGAGGCTATTTTGCAAACAGAAAAATCATTTGCAGGTAATAGTTCCGAAAAGCAAGAAGAATTCGGTCGCAGCACCGGTCACCGAATTCTGTCCTGTATGCCACTGTTCATTTTAAATGATTGGTAAATGATTTACATCAATCCGAGCGAAGCGCATCGATAGGATTCAGTGTTGCGGCACTTCTTGCAGGCATATATCCGAAGATAAGACCGATAGCCATGGAGATGGTGAAGGATGCGATAATCCAGCCGAAGGAGGGCTGTGCATCGATACTCATGATCTTTCCTGCCATGGTGGTTCCGATGCAGCCGATGACGATACCGATGATACCGCCCATGGAACTGGTCACGGCTGCTTCGATAACGAACTGCATAAGTATGGTGGATTTTTTTGCACCGAGAGCCTTTCTGATTCCGATCTCTCTGGTACGTTCAGTTACGGATACCAGCATGATGTTCATGACACCGACACCGGCAACAAGCAGTGAGATACCGGCTATACCACCGAGCATAAGTGACATCTGGGCTATCATGTCATTCATGGAGTCAAGAAGCTCACTCATGGCTGTTACTCTGTACAGATCCTCGTTCTTGAAGATGGTGTAGAGGAAATCCTCGATGGCCTCTGTTACTGTTGAGGCCTTCTCCACATAGCTGTCCCGCAGTGTGAAGATATAACTGTTTATGGTTCCGTTACGTGAGAGCTTTACGGCTGCCGTATAAGGTATATACAGGAAGTCATCGCTTCCTCCCTCGCTCATCTCCTCGCTTGCGGAGGTCTGACGTTCCACGACCCCCACGATCTGATATTTTGTTCCGTTAACACTGATACGCTGCCCGATGGCTTTCTCCGCAGACACATAATAGGTCTCTGCTACATAAAGACCTATGACCGCCACCTTCTGTCTCGCTGCGATGTCCGCGTACTGGATAAAACGTCCCTTTTCAAGATCATAATCCATGATAGAGAGATAATCCTCCGAAACTCCCGTGACCGATGTCTGGTCTGAATTTTCATTTCCTACCTTTACTGTGGCGCTGACCGAAACTGTTGGAGAAAGGTTGGAGAAATACTCTTCATTATCAGCATAAAATGAATACATCTCGTCCACTGATACCGAACGGGAGCTCAGGTTAGTAACATTGACATTGATACGATTTGTTCCCATGGATGCAAAGCTTTCGGTCATGTAGGACATTTCGCCGTTGACTATACCTACAAGTATGATGACTGCAGCCACACCGATGATGATTCCAAGCATGGTCAGGAACGATCGCATCTTGTTTGACCATATGCTCTTAAGAGCCAGATTAAATGAGTTTAGCATAGTCCTCCGCTGTTCCGTCATAAACTACCTTACCGTCGGATATACGCACTATTCTTTTCGCTTCAAGCGCGATGGAATTGTCATGTGTGATCATCACGACGGTATTGCCGTCTCTGTTGATATCTTTCAGGAAGCCAAGCACCTGTCTTGAAGTCTTTGAATCAAGAGCTCCGGTGGGCTCGTCCGCAAGGATAAGCTCAGGGTCCCCCGCAAGGGCTCTTGCAATGGAGACTCTCTGCTGCTGACCTCCGGAAAGCTGAGCGGGCTTTTGCATCCACTTGTCAGCAAGGCCTACTCTCTCAAGCTGCTTCATGGCACGCTCCTTCTGTTCTGCCTTAGGAACACCGGCATAAAGAAGGGGCAGGCAGACATTATCCAGAAGATTATCCTTCGGAAGAAGATTATACTGCTGGAAAATGAATCCTATCTTTTTGTTTCTGATGTTGGCAAGCTCGTCATCTGTCATGGAGGAAGTATCCTGACCGTTTATGAGATATCTTCCGCTGGTCGGTACATCCAGGGCTCCGATGATGTTCATGAGGGTAGATTTGCCGGAACCTGACTTTCCGACTATGGCAACGAACTCACCGTTATATATATTGATGGAAATTCCGTCGTTGGCGTGGACCTCCTCGGAGCCCATCTTGTAGATCTTATATATATCCCTAAGCTCCAGAAGAGGCAGCTTGCCTATGTGCTCCTTAGGAATGTACAGGGTCTGATTTTTTCCTCCCTTGTTCCGTACTGCTTCCTGAGCAGCTTTAAGCTTTGCTATCTCTTCGTGGTTCTCGGCATATTCATCAGGCTCCGATTCGTCAGAACCGGGCTCCTGAAAAGCAGCGGCAGTGTCTTTGTAAATTCCATCCGCCTTTTTCGCCTTTTCCTCCGTACCGGATTCTCCGGTTCTTACGGGTTCGGCCGATTCTGCCTCCTGTTTTTTGATAATGTCTTTAATTGCCATATAATGTCCTTTTTTAAAATCAGGGAATCAGCAAGTGATTCCCTTCAAGATTTGGATATAAGTGTCATAAGCTTACCTTCACTTGAGCTTTCAAAAAAGTGGAGGAAGAATCATGACACGTCCCGATATCGACTTTTGACACTCACATCTTTACATTGGAGGACCACCGCTTCCACCGCTTCCACCGCTTCGGTTTCCGCTTCCGCCGCTTCGGTTTCCGCCACCTGATCCGCTGAATCCGCCGCCGGGGCCGCCTGAGCCTTCCGGACCACCTGATCCGCCGGGACCTCCCATCATCATTCCCGGGTTCTCCTCAGAGCTTACGGTGGACTGGGAAACATAGACCTCGTCTCCTTCTTCAAGTTCCCCGGAAACGATCTCCACATAAGTGTCTGATGTCAGGCCTGTTTCTACTGAAACTTCATGGAAGCCGTCAGGTATGCTTGAGAAAGATGTTTTTTCGGATTTTTCTGTATCGCCGGATGATGCTGAACTGTCATAGGTCTCTCCGGTTTTGTTCTTTACGTACACCTTGTTGCCTCTTTGAAGGGCATCCACTGGGATCGCAAGAGCGTTTTCGGATTCATCAAGGATGATAACGCCTTCAACGTTCATGCCGGGAAGAAGGCCTCCGAAATCTGTCATGGTCACTGTTACAGGGTAATATGTAACACCGTTTGAAGATGTTCCCTCCATGGATATCTTTGTAACAGTTCCCTTAAAGGTCTCTCCCTCGAAGGCGTCTGCCGTTACATCAACAGACTGACCGACCTTGACTGCAGAAATATCAAGCTCATCGATGTTCATATCGAAGGTGACTTCTGTGAGGTCATATATTACTGCGAGGGATGTGGCTGAGGAACCGTTCTGAACGTTCTCGCCGACATTTACGCTCTTTGTGACTACAGTACCTGAAATAGGTGCCGTAATGGTGTAATTTTCGAAAGTGTCTGTTGTTGAATCGAGACTGGACTGAGCGCTCTCAACTGAGGACTTTGCGCTGTCGACCTTGTCCTTGTAGTTGTAAATGATATCTTCGATGTCGTCGGCATCCGCAAGGAAAAGTGCCTGTCCTGCTACCACATAGTCTCCTTCGCTTACCAGAAGCTGTTCTACGGTTACCGAGGAGGTAAGATTGTCTGCCTTTATGGTGAAGTCTCTTGCTGCCTGGAAGGTACCGTCACCGGATGAGTTCATGCCGTTAATGCTGGCGGTGGCGGACATATCTGTGGTAAGACCGCCGGGATTTGAAACCTCAATGGTCACGTATCTGACCAGCTGACCGCCGGTAAGGGTGGATTCCATTGAGTCAACCGAAGTGACGATTCCGATGATCTCTTCAAGCGTATCTTCGATAACTACGGTTGCTGCAGTTCCCACAGGGATCATGGCAGCTTCCACTGAAAGGAAGGGTACATCCAGCTTCATGGTTGAATCGTCGTATATCTCAGCGATCTCAGTGTTTGAGCTTACCTGATCTCCGATGGAGATATTTATGGATTTTATATGACCGGTATACTTGGATTTTACGGTATTGCCGCTGAAATCCGAGGATGCCTTGTCATAATTGCTGACAGCTCTTGAGTAACTGTTCTCTGAACGCTCCAGTGAACTGTTTGCGGAACTGAGCTTCGAATTTATGGAGGAGGAATCTATCTGGTAAAGTACCTGCCCCTCCTCCACCACATCCCCTTCCTGAAAGTCTGCCGAGATGATGGTTCCATCAACCATTGAGGTGATTTTGTAGCTGTTCTTCGGTGAGATGGTACCGGAGCTGGATAAAGAGGACTGGATGGTCTGCCTTGTAACGGTTCCGGTTTTTACTTTTGAATCTGATGAAACAGAGACTTTCTGTTTGGTGAGATAAAAGAAAGCTCCGGCTGCTGCGGCTATGAGAACCACAGCGGCGAAGATCAGTTTTTTTGATGGGAATTTAAGTTTCATTTGCTGCTCCAGATTTTCTGATGATTTGATACAGGTGTCATAAGGCTTCTCTTATATGGGCTTAAAATGTGTGCGGAGTCTCATAACACTTACATCATGATTATTAATTTGCGACTGCAGTGATCTCCTGCTCGCCCTCTGAATTGAGTGACCAGACGATGGTGACCTTGTCATCCTTTTCCAGACTTCCGTATACGGAGAAGGCATAAGCCACATCATCGTTTCCTACAGCATATTCGACACCGTCGATGGAAACCGAGGTCGGTGTCATGAGATTTGTTGAGCTGTAATATACAGCATCGATAGTACCGGTGACTGTTCCCATATCTGTACCGGAGGATGAATATGCATAAACCGACTTTGTTGAGGAGTTGTAGTATATAACCACAGGATCTCCGCTTGAAGCCGCATCCTCGATGGCGTCTGCTGAAGAGGTTTCGCCATTGAGGGTATAGCTTCCTGAGCTTTCGCTGAAAGGGATGATGCTCGAAATGCTCTTATCGACCTTAAGAAGATAAGGACCTTTGAGATTTGCTTCCAGAGTGCTGAGAAGGTTAAGATCGTCGTTGTCAGTAAGTTCGAAGCCGAAAATCTTTCCGTAGATGGTGTTGTTTGTCCTTGTGGCGGATTCGTTGGCATAGGTGTTGGTCTTCATGAGGTTATAAAGGATATTTACACAATCCTGGTAGGTAAGGTATTCATTTACACCTTTGTTTACGTTTTCGATGAGACCTATGGCAGTTGCCTTGGCGTGCCTGTTGTTCACAAGATTTCCCGTGAAGTCGGAATTTGAGTATCCGAGAAGTGTAAGGCAGGCTTTTTCTGCTTCTGTCATCTTGATACCCTGATCCGGCTTGAAAAGACCGCCAAGGTACGCACTGAGCCAGCCCTGCTCTGCGGCTATACGTATATAGGAAGCATACTGTGAGGTTGAAAGTACATCTGAAAAGACGGAGACATTGGACTCTGATGCCACCATGGTGTGGTATGTTGAGGCCATGACTACCATTTTTGCGAACTCTGCTCTCGAAACCGGCTGTTCGTTCAGTGTCACGTCAAAGTTTTCTATTATCTTTGCACTTATCAGAGCGTTTTTCCTCTGGGTAAGTGAGGTAGAGGCAAATGCCGTTAACGGGGTATATGAAACGATACTCACTATGCCGGTGACAGCAGCCAGAGTGCCGTACATTAATCTTCTGTTCATAGTATCTCCTTTTCAAGTGAATCAAAGGGATGAAAGTCCGATTGTCTGTGACGGGAGGCGTCAAAAGAAACACCCGGGACATTTTCATCAAAAGCTAGTGGGATTTTAACTATGAAAGCTGAAATGCAGCTGAAAATTCTTTAGGGAAACATTCAGAAATCAAGTTTTCACAAATTGTTCACAGACCCGGGCTTTTCATCATTAATGAAACATCTTTTTTGTACATACGGAGACGGTTTTCAGACTGTTTTCAGCTTTAAATTCTACAATTCAGATGTTTATTCAGCTATACTGATGATAATGGCGGATATATCCGCCTTCAGCGTAAGTGAAAGAAGAACAGTCCGAAGCAGGTTAAAGATGTATGCTTCCGGGATTTAGGTACAACATTTATATGTTAAACAGATATCAATAAAATAAGAGGAAACAGAAATGAAAATACTGGTTGTCGAAGATGAAAAGCTTCTTGCGGATTCCATAAAGACCCTTCTTGAGGATAAGGGTTATGAGGCCGATGCTGTGTATGATGGTGAGTCAGGTGTTGACTATGCTGAAACCGGGGTCTATGACCTTTTGATACTTGATGTCATGATGCCGAAGATGAATGGTTTCCAGGTGGCAAAAAAGCTCCGTCAGATACATCTCAGCACACCTATTCTCATGCTCACAGCAAAGTCTGATCTCCTGGACAGGGTCGAGGGTCTCAATTCAGGTGCAGACTACTATCTCACCAAGCCTTTTGACAGTCGTGAGCTTCTGGCCTGTGTGACAGCTCTTCTCAGACGGCAGGGCACGGAAGTAGATGAGCTTGTTTTTGGAAATACTTCACTTGAGCTTGGCTCGGGAAGTCTTATATGCAATGAAAACGAGCTTCGCCTGAGCGCCAAGGAATTTGAGGTCATGAGGATGCTTATGCAGTCAAAGGACAAGAATCTTTCCAAGGAGTACATTCTCAGTAAAGTATGGGGATATGATTCCGATGCGGTGGAAAATCATGTTGAAGTATATGTAGGATTTCTCAGAAAGAAACTGAAGTCCATCGGTTCCAATGTCAATATCGTTGCTGCAAGACGACTCGGGTATCATCTTGAACTGGAGGAGTGATTTCTTATGGAGATGATAAAAAAACTGAGAGTCCGATTCGTGGTCATAACCATGGTCATAGTGACCATAATGCTTTTTGTGATCTTCGGACTGGTACTTGGTCTCACCCATCGCCGTATCTTTACCGACAGCGTGAAGATGATAGAAGGCGTGTCCTCTATTCCGATGGGAAAGAATAAAAATCGTCGTCCCGAAAGGCGTGGAGTAAACGATAATACAGATGTACAGCTGCCCTTCTTCAGAGTTGAGGTGGATACAGATGGCAATATAGTAGATACCGACGGGGATTTCTATGATCTTACGGATGAAGAGACTATAAATTCCCTGGTAAGTGAGGTTTTGTCCAGAAAAGAAAGACTCGGGGATCTGTCTGATTATAATCTTAGATATTTCCGGGCAGTGCCCTCTCAGCTAAGAAAAGATACAAAGCTGTCCGGGGGCGATCCGCCGGGCCCGGAGCCTGATAAACAGACGGGGATAAATCCGGATACAGAGCCCGGGGTCTCTGATAGTGCAGATGCTGAAAAGGTAAAGGCAGGACCGGAGCCTGAGGCACCCGGAAATGCTGAAGCTATACCGGACGGTGGAAACGGGGAACCGGATCCATCTGAGATCATGGATGAAAACTGGGACGGCAAGAGCAACAGGATAATAGTTTTTGCAGACGTTTCTTCTGAAGTCGCCACTATGAAAAATCTTATACGAAACTGCTTTTTCATAGGACTTCTGAGCTTCATAGTCTTTCTGGTCATCGCCATGTTCTTCGCAAGATGGGCTGTAAAACCGGTTGAGGATGCCTGGATCAGACAGAGGCAGTTCATATCCGATGCTTCACATGAGCTGAAAACACCGCTGTCTGTCATTCTTACGGATGCGGAAATGCTTAAGTCAAAGGATTTTGATGAATTAAAGAAAAAACAGTTTGCCGACAATATCCTGACCATGTCCCATCAGATGAGAGGACTTGTGGAAAGTCTGCTGCAGCTGGCAAGAGTTGATAACGGTGCCATACAGAAAGCTCCTGAGCAGATCATCGATCTGTCCCGGACAGTGTCAAACGAGATCATGACCTTTGAAGTGATGTTCTTTGAGAAGGGTCTGATGCTTACTGAGGATATCGAAAAGGGAATAAGCATCAAAGGCGCTCCCCAGTACATCAAACAGGTCATTGAGATACTTCTTGATAATGCCCGGAAATACAGCTTGCCTAACGGAAATGTGGTGGTCTCATTAAAGAAGTCCGGCTCCCACAAATGCCTTCTCAGCGTGGCTGACCCCGGTGAACAGATCTCAGATGAGGATCTGAAGAACATATTCAAACGTTTCTATCGTATAGATGAGGCTAGGGCCATGAACCATTCCTACGGACTGGGGCTCGCCATAGCAGAGAATATAGTGAAGGAACATAAAGGACGTATATGGGCCGAATCCGGTAACGGAATCAATACCTTTAAGGTGGAACTTCCACTGGCATAAAAAACAGCAGCACGTACACACTCATGTACGTGCTGCTGAATTTTTTTACTTATAGTATTCCGGCCGGGCAAAAGTTGATATCGGACCGCTTCGCGCTATGCGCATCCGGGAACGTCAGCCCATTAAGTTCCCTTCGCGAAGACTTATGACACTTATATCAGATGAGCTGATGTCTCATCCATTTCTTGCCCATAAGCCTGTGAATATAGAAAAGTCCGCGTACCAGCCAGTCCAGGGACATGCCGTACCATACTGCGATGGGGCCGAAGCCCATGACGCGAATGAGGAAGGTCGTAAGTGCCACTCTTGTACACCACATGGACATGGAAGAAACTATCATGGTGTAGCTTACATCCCCGGCAGCCCTGAGTCCGTAAGGAATGATGAAGCTTGGCACCCAGAAGATACATTTGAGGACTGTGATATAAATCATCATATCGAAGCACATAGCTGCGCTTTGCGGCTCCATACCGGCCAGCCACATGACAGGCTTGCAAAGTGCAAATGTCAGGAGACAGGAACCTATGATGACGTAATCACCTATTCTCATGTGCTTTACTATGTAGTATTTTGCCTCTTCTCTTCTTCCGGCTCCAAGGGTCTGACCTGTCACGGTCATAAGACCCGTTCCGACAGCAATGGCGGCGATTCCGTTCACATTTTCAAAGATGATGGTCATGGCCTGAGCCGCTATAGCGGTGGTGCCCAGAGTTGAGACTGAGGACTGGATCGCCAGCTTTCCGAACTGGAACATACTGTTCTCCACACCGGATGGAATTCCGATGAAGAGTATACGTTTTATCATATCAAAATCAGGTTTTATAATGTATTGTCTTATGACTATAGGCTGTGCCGGACGTCGAAGGGCAATGATCAGAACTATGGCTGAAAACATACGGGAGATTAGTGTTGACAGCGCGGCACCGAAGACGCTCCATCCGAAGATGAAAATGAAAACATAATTTCCGATGATGTTCAGGATATTGGATATGATGGATATCTTCATGGGGAATTTACTGTTCCCCCCTGCCCTGTAAAATGCAGCCCCAACCTGATAAAGCGCTATAAAAGGAAAGGATGCGGCGGTATATCTGAAATATATTTTGGAGTTCTCCATAACTCCATCTGCGACCTGACCGAAAACAAGACGAAGGATACCTGCATTGAAGAACTCTGCCATAAGCATTACCGAAAGAGATATGGCCATGACAGACAGGATTATCTGCTGGGCAGCTTTGTTAGCTCTCCCGGTGTTGCCGGATCCTATATACTGGGAACAGATGATGGTTCCGCCTGTTGCGATAGCAGAGAACATCTGGATGACCAGGGTATTGATGGAATCCGTCAGTGAAACTGCGGAGATGGCTTCGCTTCCTACACGGGTGACCATCATGGAATCCGCCATGCCCATAAAGGCTGTAAGGAGGTTCTCGATCATGAGTGGAATGAGGAGCTTTTTCAGGTCAAGGTTTGAAAACTCCAGATCATCCCAATTTATTTTTGATTTGTCATATAAGCGGTTTAATCGAAATAGATAGTGATACACCGGTTATTCTCCTTTATGTAAAAGGACAGAAGCAGTGCCCTGTCCGGGTGAAATGACTACTGTATACCTATGTGGGTACAGGGACAAAAGTTCCGAGGAAAACCTGTGGCAGTCCTATGACGAAAGGTGCTGACCTCAGAATCCTGTCAGAGTAAATGTTTGATCCGCTGAAAGACCTCGGCTACAGGAAGGCCCACAACATTGTTGTAATCACCATCTATACCCTTCACATATTTTGCGAAGGTTCCCTGTATACCATAGGCACCCGCCTTGTCCATAGGCTCTTCGGAGTCAGAATAGGAAAGAATCTCATCTTCAGTCATGGGATATACATGAACATCCGTCCGTACTGAGAAGTTCTCGACCATAGTTCCGTAAGGCTCAGTGAAGCTGTCCTGATTCCTGTTATCTTCCGGAGAGGCCATCGAAGGGACAATTATGACTGTTACTCCTGTATAGACCTGATGGGTCCTTCCCTGAAGTTTTCTAATCATCTCCGCTGCCTCTTCATGTGAATGAGGCTTTCCGAGAATGCTTCCATCTATAGATACCACTGTGTCTGCTCCCAGTATCAGGGCAGCAGTGCCCTCTTCTGCCACGGTTTTTGAAGCGATATCCGATGCCTTCTGTTTTGAAAGAGACATGACCACCTCGGATGGCACGGAAGATGTAACGATCTCTTCTATGCTGCTTGGAATGATCTCGGGCACAATGCCGATCTGTTCAAGAAGCTCTTTTCTTCGCGGCGAACCGGAAGCCAGAATAAAACGATTTATATGCATAAAGATTCCTTTCAAAATCAATACTGTTCACAGTCTCTGTACCGTGAGGATTTTGTATGTAAGGGCTTACAAAGCGCGTTGGTATAATTATATATAAAGCACACGGTTTATTCCATATGCTATATTGACGGTATTCTTGACAAGAAGTTGAGGGAAAACTAAAATTAACACAGCCAGGAAAATCAACGGGTTAACCGGTTAATAAGCTGCACGGCCCCCACCGGGTCGGCATCGACTTTTTGCACATATTTCATGATATAGACAGTTGGGGAGTTATATGGGACGTGAAGGAAAAATCACAATTAAGGATATAGCGGAGATGGCAGGGGTATCCAAGACCACTGTCTCCTTCTTTTTAAACGGAAAGACCGACAAAATGTCGCCTGAGACCAGAACAAAGATACAGGAGATAATTCAGAAAACAAATTATCGTCCCAATATCGCAGCCCGGACACTTAATCAGAAGAAAACAAATCTCATAGGAGTCATCATAGGTGATATCACCAATACATTCTCCAATAAGATAGTTAAGGGAATTGAAGATACCGCCAGAAAGCGCGGATACCAGACATTGATAGGAAATTCCGCTTATGACACGGAGATGGAATCAAGTTATGTAAGCCGGATGCTCACGCTCGGTGCTGATGGCTTCATCATACAGCCAACACCCGGATTCCATGTAACTTCGGAGATCATAAGAGATGAAAACAAACCCTTTGTTTATTTTGACAGTAAGGTTTATGAGGATGATGCCTATTGGGTAAAGACAGATAACTATACAGCCACTTACAGGGCTATAGACAAGCTTATCCAAAAGGGATACGGAAATTTTCTGATGATAGGCGCAGATCCTTCAAGGCTCAGTACCCGTATAGAACGTTCTTCGGGTTTCACTGACTGTATGGAAAAAAACGGGCTTAGCTACAGGAATCTCGAGATAAGGGACGGCGCCATAGACAAAGAAGAAGTTGAGAGATTTGTAAGGCTCAATATGGACACTGAAAAGCCTACACTGGTCTATGTTCCGAACTGCTGGGCACTGCCGGAGGTCTACAGAGCTTTACAGCCTTTGAAGGACAATATACCTCATAAGCTGGGGATTATAGGCTTTGATAATGTTGAATGGGCGGAGTTCTCATATCCGAAGATAAGTACCATAGTCCAGCCGGCCTATGAAGAGGGCCAGAAGGCTGCAGAGATACTTATCGATCAGATTGAGGAAACCAATGAAGAAAAGATCCACCAGACGCTGAAGTGTTCGGTGAACTGGTCGGAGTCAACGATGTAAAGTAAATAAAAATGCTGCGGGACCGCACCGGCTCACTCGGTTGAAAGTACATCCTGCTTGATGTGTTCGCACCTGGCACACGCTTAGTGCCAGGATGCGTACACATCTTCGATGTCTGTTCTTTCAACTCGCAAGCCAAGGTGCATGTCCCGCAGCATTTTTTGTTTATCGGGTTTACCCTGTTAGAGGCAATTTTCTCTGAACCTTCTTTTTATGATTACAGTATGGAATCTATTATCTCTATAGCGATCTCGGCATCGAGGGTAGAAAGAGCATCCCCGATGTCCTGCAATTTCTTTTTTATATCATCTGTAAGTTCTGATTCATCAAGCTCATTAAGGGCCTTTTCAGCGGAGTCATAATCATAATTGTTCAAAGAGCTTTTGATTCGTGCCAGTACATCGGAAAGGTCTTTTGTCTTTTTTTCCTCCTGCTTTGTGCCCCTATCCTCCGGAAGATTAAGATTTTTATTATAGCTTCGATAGAGAGCAAGCATAGGTGCTGTCAGGGAATCCAGAGTATCTGTGTCATGATTCTTTCCGGCAGTTTCAAGCATTTGACAGAGCCCTGAGAGCTCGTTGGCACCTATCACTTTTGAGGTACTTTTCAGAGCATGGACTGAAATAGTGTAGTTTTCCCAGTCTTTCTGATTGTAATCCTTCTCTATATTGTCTGCATTCTCGGATATATGATTCCTGAATTCTGTGATAACGGTGCTGAGAAGCCGGGCATTTCCAGTATTTTTCAGTGCGGAAGGAAGATGGATCCCTTTTAGCCCGGAAAGATCCAGGGATGTATCATCTTGGTATATTTCATCATCTGATGCATCTCCTTCGGATTCAATGCTTAGATTCCGGAGTTTTTTGGGAGTGACCGGATTTCCGTTAAATCCACCGTCATCCGACAGGATGACCTTATCCTTCGGGAGATAATTAATGAGAAGCTTTTCCAAAAGTTCCACGTTAACAGGTTTTGAAATGTAATCGTCGAATCCGAGATTCAGGTACTCCTCTCTTGCTCCGTGTATGGCATTGGCAGTAAGGGCTATGTATGGAGTTACTTTGTTTTTATTATCGGCTCTTTCACGCATCCTCATCAGGGTCTCCACACCGTCCATATCCGGCATGAGATGATCGATAAATATACAATCATACTTTTCTTCGCATACTTTTCTGATTCCGTCCGGACCGTTTTTTACTGTATCTACCTGAATCTGTGTTTCCTTGAGAAGTCCGGTTATGACAGTAAGGTTCATGGAATTATCATCGATGACAAGTATACGGCCCTCAGGGGCAGAAAAGCTCGCATGTTTGACTTTTTTGCTTCTCAGGTGCTCTCTGTAGGATTCTGTGTAATCACCTATAGGGATATCCTTTATCAGCTTCTGCTTTATCTCAAAGGAAAAATCACTGCCTTCTCCGTAAACACTGCTTACCTCGAGTCTTGAATCCATAAGGGCGAGGATATGTTTTACGATATTCATTCCGAGACCCGTACCCTCGATGGATCTGTTTCTGTTTTCTTCAATGCGTTCAAAAGGAGAAAACAGCTTTTTGAGATCATCTTCTTTTATCCCTATACCGGTATCTACAGATCTGAAGCGGAGGTATATGTTTTTGTCTGCTCCTCTTCTTGAAGTCACACTAAATGTTATTGATCCGCTTTCCGTGTATTTGACGGCATTGATGAGGATGTTCAGAACGCATTGTTTTATACGGATATCATCACCATAGAGATAGTTTGGGATATCCGATGAAACTTCCACCTTGAATTCTATGGGTTTATCCTTGACCCTTGACTTTGTCATGTAGACTATGTCATTGATAAGGGTGCTTAGCTCATAGTTTACAGGGATTATATCCATCTTATGAGCTTCTATCTTTGAGAAATCCAGTATGTCGCTGATGATATAAAGGAGTGCTTCCCCTGCGCTTTTAATATTGGCAGTATACTCATTGAGCTTTAAATCATCATATTCACGCATGATCATTTCGTTCATGCCAAGGATAGCATTGATAGGTGTGCGTATCTCATGGGACATCTTTGAAAGGAACATGGATTTGGCATCGTTTGCAGCCTGCATGTCGGAAAGCTCCCGGGCCATCTTTTCATCCTGCAGCTTGTGGAGCTGATAGGAGGTCACAAGATGTTCTATACGTTCTCTCTGCAGAATATAATGGATGGATATGGATACTATGGCAAAGGTCACACAGTTTACCAGATCTCCTGTGGCAATGGAGGCTGATTTAAACAGAAAGGACGTAAATATGAGGAGGCTGACATTTATGATGCAGATTATCATATATACGATCATGGAGTCTGCAAACATGGTCGATGTGACTATCAAAAGTGCAAGCATGGCTGTTGCCACCACATTTACATCAGATACGGACTCTATGATGCTGAAAAACAGAAGTAGAGCGATGGATAATCGACACACTGTCGAATAATATTGGATCGAATTCTTCCTGCTGAAGTGATAATAAACCCGGAGTATGGAGGTTATGGTGAAGAAACCTATGTATTCCGGAAGCATCTCGGGTCTTATGATCCCCATGATACTGAGCACAGCAAATATACCCATGAGAGTTTGAAAAATAGCAGTGAAATTCACACTTTTTCTGTAAGCCTGTTCAAGTATTATACGGCGGCTTTCATCATAGGCATCCTGTTTATATCCGTAATTATTGAATATTATTAGTTTTTCCAGTAATTTTTTCATATATGATCCATTTATTAATGTTATCCTCATGAATTCCGCAACCATCCGGAAAAGGAACATGAGGGTGACTTTGTTTTGCATAAGATTATATCGGGAAAAATTTTATATCATATAATAGAAAAAGTGACAAGAAAAACTTAAGAAAGCCATTAAAAAATCCGGATACAATTCTGCAATTAAGAATTGTATCCGGATTTTGCTTTTAGGATATCTGGTTAGGGTATGATATAAGTGCCATAAGTCTCTTGCTTCGATTGTGCCTGCACAAAAGCTAGGTACAGGCTGTATGAATCATGGTATTTTTAGCCCCATCAGCGCTTATCCAGATCTATCATTTCAAGGAAAAGGATTCCGATGATGACACTTACGCCTCCTATGAGAAGAATGACTCCCCAGCATTGCAAAACATTGGATATGGTACCTTCATATAGTGAGTTCTGCATGGATCTCGCGGCTAGTACATCCATTTTGTAACGTATGTCAGTGCGCTGTATATAGTCAACTATGGACTGTATCTCCGGCACACTCCTGAATTGATAGATGGCTGAGAACAAGGCATGGGATGTCAGGTCGTTGTAATCTGCAATGGAACAGATGGCCACAGTGCCCCAATGACTTATGGTCATTTTTTCAAGGATAACTGCGGGACCTTCGGAAAAGGAAAAAATGATTCCTGCGAAGATGAGCTGAATGATGAGCATGAAAGGCATAACTGTCATTGCAGCGGTGGTTGTTTTGACTATACAGGATATCATAAGAGCCATCATGTCGGCTGCATAGGTGATGACCCAGAGGGTAATCCCGAAATCCAGAACGAAGTTTCCGGTGACGATGCTTTCGGCTGGAAATGTTATTCCGTACCACTTGTAGATGGCTATGGATATGACTACCTGAAGCAGGCACATTATGGACTGATACATCATGTGTGCGCCTATATAAGCGGTTATATGAAGTCCTGCCCGGTGCTCTCTTTTAATGATGGCCCTCTCGCGGCACACCATCTGGATGGAATTGAAGAAACCGTTCCATATACATACGCACACCATGGCAAAGGATCCGGCCTTTAGTCTCTCCATGTTGGTGAAGAGGCTTTTTCCCATGACAAAGGCCACAAGCAGAGCGATGGCCGCTGAAAGGGGGAGACCCTTCCAGTCCCGTTCATTCATAAAGATCCTCCAGAGCTTTCCGAAGTAGATCTTGGACTGGGTCCATCGTCCTGTATGTAGATTGTTACGTGCGTCTCCCATATTCTTGATGCCTCGTTGTTGTTTAAATGTTCTGCAGCACATTGCACGCGAATCTGTGCGTTGGTGCTATCAGTGAGTGGAAAATATTTTGACACTCACTTCATTTTATATAAGTGAATCACTGCCTTAAGACTGGTTAACGAAAGATTTTAAATAAGTGATTCAGTTCAGATCTACCTCAACCTTTTCGTCGGACAGAAGATCCCCTTTTAGTATATCCTCGGAGCTGATCTTCTCATCATTCTCTGCATATATCGGATCCTCCGGTATGCTCTCCGGTTCAAGAGCGGTTCCGTCAGAAGTCCTGACTCCTACCCCGTTGTCCATAGTATCGGGAGGAGTAAAGGGAACTTCTTCTCTGAGTCTTTGGAATTTTCTGATGTATATGTCCGCCTGACCTTCACCGCCTTCACCTTCACTGTTTACCGTCAGTATGATGTCTTCCATGGTCTCACGGTTGAAAAATTTTTTAGCTTCATCCACAGTTCCGTAGAATGCCAGCTGTCCGGTCTGGTTGCTGTCCTTTGCAAGAACTATGACCTTGTCAAACATGTCAATGACTCTGTCCGGGGTGTGGGTGATGACCATGACGATCTTGTTTTGATCCGCGATATTGCGAAGCTGTTTCATCAGATCTCTGGCCATAACTCCGTCGAGACCGGAATCCGGCTCATCCAGGATGAAGATGCTCGGATTGGCAACGAACTCGGTTGCGATGGAGAGACGTTTCCGCTGACCGCCGGAAAGCTTATCCACCAGCTCGCCTCTTACGTTTTCAAGACCAAAAAGACGCAGAAGTTCGTTTACCCGTTCTTTCCTCTCATTAAGATCGGAAGTGGTAGGCATACGCATTTCCGCAGCATTGGAAAGAGTCATGATGACGGTATCGTCACCACGAAGTAGATCCTGCTGCGGAACCATGCCTATCCTGTATTTCATTTTTTCGTAGTCGTCATAAACATCCACATCGCCCTGCCGGATGGCGGCATTAGCCTTTTCATAGCCGGTCACGGCATTGATAAATGTGGTCTTTCCGGCACCGGATCCGCCGAGGATAAGCACCATATTTCCCGGTTCAATCCGTAAATTGATATCCTTAAGAAGTATCTGACGTTTGAAAAATCCTCTTACCGATCTTTCTTTGATGTGGATCTCCAGATCATTGTCCCTGAAGGTCTCCAGATTATAGGCTATATAATCTCCGTAGAATACGAAGTGCGTGTTTCCGATGTTAATGATGTCATAAAGCTTCAGAAGCTTATATCCGTCTATCCTGTTCTGGTTTACGTAAACACCTCTTTTGGTGTTGGTATCTTCCACCTGCCAGTACCCGTCAGT
>DFGZ01000341.1 GCA_002371295.1 Oribacterium sp. UBA3737
CCGATGTTTCTGGTGATGGACTACCAATAAAAGAAAATTAAATATTATTATTACAAATATAAAGTCGATAAAATATGTAGCGAGTTAGGCTACATTTCGGCTTTATATTTTTTTATATATTTTTGATCACAACGAGGTGTCGATACATGCTTAAATCCAATTTTAAACGTTCTTTACGTACCTTACTTTCCATAACAACAGCCATGATGTTGATGACCGGCTGTATGGATCAGATACCGGAAATACAGGTCACTCCGGAGGAGACTTCAACAGGAGAAGTCAAAACTGCAGAAACCACCGCTGCCAGCGGAGAGTCCGGCGAAACAGCGGCAGAAGGCAAAGAAGGATCCTATGCTTCCAAAGAGCCTGAAAAGAACGGAGAAGTGGTCCTTCTCTTTACAAGTGATGTTCACTGCGGTATGGATAAAGGCTTCGGCTATGCCGGTCTTCAGGATATAAGAGATGAATTAGAGACCGAAGGCTATACCACCATGCTTATAGACAACGGAGATTTCATTCAGGGAGAAGCTGTGGGAACCCTCACAAAAGGAGAAGATCTGGTAAAGCTTATGAATTCTCTCCACTATGATTTTGCTGTGGTTGGAAATCATGAATTTGATTACGGTATGGATCAGTTTATGAAGATTGCTGACATGGCAAATTTCCCCCTCATAAGCTGCAACTTCAGAAAAAACGGAGAGCTGGTATTTAACCCCTATGTGATCAAAGAACTTTGTGGGGTGAAAATCGGTTTTGTGGGAGTTACAACCCCCACAACTTTCACTACCTCAACACCAAAATTCTTCCAGGACGATAAGGGAGAATATATATACGATTTCATGCAGGACGATACCGGAGAAATGCTTTATGATGCAGTCCAGAAATCTGTAGATGAAGTAAGGTCTCAGGGAGCTTCCTATGTATATCTTGTGGGACATCTCGGCATGTATGACGATGTCCGCCCATGGACCTATGCAGACATAATTTCACATACAAGCGGTATAGATGTTTGTTTTGATGGTCATAGTCATGACACCGAACATGTAGTCATGAAGGACAAGGATGGTAAAGATGTACCCAGATTTGGTCTCGGTACAAAGCTCAATGTCATCGGATACAGCCACCTCACTAAAGATAAAGGCATAGTTGATGCCGATGTATGGAGCTGGACAAATGATGTTTCCCTGCCTGATCTACTGGGAATAAATAATAAACTCTCAAAGGAAATAGCTGAGGATAATGCAGAAATGAACGAGCTTATGGGGAAGGTGGTTGCCCACTCATCCGTAGACCTGACCATTAACGATCCGAAGGAGAAGGATTCCAACGGACAACCCATAAGAATGGTACGGCGTGCAGAAACAAATCTCGGTGATCTCTGTGCCGATGCCTATAGAGACCAGACGGGAGCTGATATCGGAATCATAAACGGCGGAGGTATCAGAGCCGGAATATCCGAAGGCGATATAACCTACGGCGACATAATCAATGTAAATCCCTTCGGAGATACAATCTGTGTTATCGAAGCTAAAGGACAGCAGATTCTCGATGTGCTTGAATGGGGAGCAAAAACAATTCCCGATGAAGACGGAGGCTTTTTACAGGTTTCAGGTCTGAGCTACGAAATCGATGCATCTGTCAAAAGCGGAGCCCAAAAAGATGACAAGGGTATGTGCACCGGTTTTGAAGGTAAACGCCGTGTTAAAAATGTAAAAGTCGGAGATAATCCTATAGATTCTTCCAAGACCTATACCGTGGCAAGCATTAACTACCTACTTCAGGAAAACGGAAACGGTATCACAGCTTTTGATGGCTGTAAGGTAGTGCAAAACAACCAGAAGCTGGATAACCAGATATTGATAGATTACATTACGGAGACATTAAAAGGTGAAATCGGAGACGAGTACAAGGATCCTTACGGACAAGGCAGAATCGTGATACATGACTCGGATCAGAATTCATAAACAAAGTCAGTGGATTTATCAGTAAATCCAACGTAAATCGAAACAGGTTACTCTAAAAGGTGAGTACATGAAATATATCAAAACAAAAGAAGACTCGACTTCCTGCATCATGATTGCAGGAAATACCAATTGTCTTGAAGTGGAAACCCTTAAACATATTGCAGATTATTACAGAGTTGTCATCATTTCCGACAACTCTGATAATGTTGCCCCGGTTTCACTTTCCAGAGATTTTTCCGGAAGAATAAAAACTTACAAAGAGGACCTCTCATCCGATAACTGTGAGAAGATATTCCACGCTTTTTCGCCGGATACGGTATGGTATTTTTCAGGTTTTACGGATGGATGTGATGGTCTCGATAACGAAGCAAAAAAACTGAAGTCTTTAATCCATAACTGTTATTCAAACGGGGTACAAAAGCTTATTTTTGTCTCCTCCGTTAACAGCCTGAACTACTACAACAGGGATACCGTTAACGGTAAAATGAAGATTTTTTTGTCCGAGACCGGATTTGAATGCAGTCAGCTTGAAAATCTCTGCAGATACAGTGCGACAAAAAACTATTTGAAATACATAATACTGAGAGCGCCTTTCCTGTACAGCAAATACAACAATACAAAAAACTATCTGGGCAGTCTCTTCAACAGAATGGAAGAGATCGAACCTGTTGTTTTTCCCTATGATGCCTCAGGTAAGATTGATTTTCTTTCTCTGCGCGACCTTACAGAGCTTTTAATGTTTATAACCGAGGAAACCCTGGATGATGCAGGAACCTACACTTTAACCTCGGATTCAGGACTTACTTATCAATCATTTGCAGAATTACTGAAAAAATGT
>DFGZ01000209.1 GCA_002371295.1 Oribacterium sp. UBA3737
TCCGGTAATGCCTTCCATAGGTGCGAAATAAAATTTCATATTATCTTTTATTTATATATTCCTTTAAATCCGAAAGAAGGGAAAGAGCTGTGGAACGTCCTAATTTGTAAACCCGCTCCAGTTCATTTCTGTCATGCTCCACTCGCTTTATGCCCAGAGGCTCCGGCGGACGGATGACATATACTTCCCCGTTTTTTTCTTTGTTTTTAATGTAGTCAATTTGAGCATTGTACATTATATGCCGCTTAGTCATGGCTGTATAGATGGCCGGTTGTTTTTTTAGTAATAATTTAGTTAAAAAACCGGAGGGAATGGCGGTTTTTACGTAACCTGCATCCTGAGTGAGAATGACTACATTCCGGTTATAGCCTATGTGTTCGAAGAATTCAAGAGGAACGGAATTGGAGATGCCTCCGTCAAGAAGCTCGTATCCGTCAACTTCCACTGGCCTTGAAACAAGAGGCATGGAGGCGCTGGCTCTCAGCCATTCAAGTTCATCATCCCCTCTTTTTTTCATTTCGTGATAAACCGGATTTCCTGTTTTTACATCTGTGGCCACAAGGTAAAATTTCATGGGATTACTTAGAAATGTGTCCCAGTCAAAGGGGAAAAGCTCATTAGGCAGTGTATGATAGCAGAATTCCGTATCATAGAAGTCTCCGGATCTGATGAGTGATTCGAAACTGCCGTAGCGTTTGTCTCCCGCATACTTGAGGTTATATCTTACTGTTCTGCCTATCTGCTTTGACTTGAAATTACAACCAAAGGTGGCGCCGGCTGACACTCCCACCATACCATCAAAGGTGATATCATTTTCGATAAACACATCGAGGACACCGGCAGTAAAAAGCCCGCGCATGGCCCCGCCTTCACATATCAGTCCTGTCTTTATTTCAGTCGTTTCCATTAAACTCCTTTACATATCTGATAAATTCTTCTTCCGGCAGAGGCCTTGAGAAATAGAAGCCCTGCAGGTGATCCACGCCCATTTCCGTGAGCTCATCTACCATTTGCTTTGTTTCGATACCTTCACACAGTATTTTATAGTTCTGTTCCTTGAACATCTTTACGATGTTCTTCAGCATGAGATTTGAACCGTCAAAATATGCCCAGACCAGGCTCTTATCAATCTTTATGATCTCCAGAGGAAGCTGAAGTATAAGAGTCAGATTGGAGAATCCGGTTCCGTAATCGTCCAGTGAGAAACTGACGCCCATATTGTGAAGTATCTTCATCTGTTTTTTCAGAATGGAAATGTCAGAGGTTGCGGTCTCTGTTATCTCCAGATTCACCATACTGAGATCCACTCTGTTCTCAAAGGCAAGATCTATGAATTCCTCTGCAAAATTAAGATTGGTGAACTGCACAGGAGAAAGGTTGATCTCCAGATAATGAAGATCTTTAAGGTCAGACCTTCTGTCTCTGATAAAACTCAGGGTCTTGATGAAGATCTGATGTCCCAGCTTCATTATGGAACCGTCCTGCTCGGCTGCGACTATAAACTCGTCAGGCGGTATGCTGCCCAGCTTGTCATCGGTGAGCCTGGCCAGTGCTTCTGCGGAAACTATTTTTTGGGTCTTTGTGTCATAGATCGGCTGATAGTGGACATTGATGGAATTGTGATCAACTGCACGCTGCAGAGCCTGATGTATTTCGTTGTCCTTCTGATGCTTCTCAAACATCTGGGATTCTATGATTTCATAACGGCTTTCATTGTGCATCGTGGATGAAATCAGAGAATTTCTGATTATGGATATGAGGTTCTGAGTATTGAACTTATCAAGATTTTTTGGCAGGAAAGAAAAATAAGCGCTCAGACGAAGTTCTCCTATGGAGGTGGACCAGGTATGATCAAAACGGTTCTTAAGAAGATCCGTAACTTCATCCGGGTCTGTATCTTCCGGATTTATGAACGAAAAAACTCCGTCCTCAAGATAAAAGACCATAGCGTCCTTATAGTAGGCTTTAAGAAGCAGGACTATCTGATGAAGTATATCATTCATAGTCTCTTCGCCGTAAGTATTGAGCAGAATAGGATAATGATCAATGATGAAGCTGAAGACCGAGAAGGAACGATTGGTTTCGTGATAGTCGGTTGTCAGATCCCTGAAGGCTTTGGAATTAAAACAGGAGGCCTTGACGCTCAGATAGTACTCCGGATTCTGAAGTGACATGAATGTGATGAGAAGTCCGAAGGATGCAAAGCAGCTTATCAGAAGTGTTCCGGGAAAAACCGATGCCTGAAGGAAGGTTCCTATGATGAAAAGCGCATAAGAAAAAAGGACAGCGATCATCTGTGCCGGAATTATCTCTTTATGAAAATATGACAGATATACAACTGATAAAATGATATAGAAATACAGGTACGGCACAAGTATGTAATAGTATGCCCACTGACGTGAATAGCCTGTGACTCTGTTTACGGAGAATAAAGCATTGGTCAGAGGTGTTGATAGGATCAGTATGCTTATGAGTATAAGCGGTAAGGCAATGAGCACCTTACGTGCCGAAGTATTGATTATAGAATGCTTCGAAATGGATATGGTGTAATTAAAAAACAGATAGAATTCCAAAGACAGAAGCAGAAAATAAAGGATATTTTCGCCGTAAAGAAACCATAACGGATAATCCCCAAAATTGGCCGTAGTAACAGAAGCTATTATATCAAATACAATAACCGAGATCTCGCAGGCTATTGTAAGGTAAAAATAGCGGTTTCTTCGCAGAGGAAGATATTTTTCCGGTCGATATGACAGGAACAGGATCACTGTCATGGCCAGGGATACGATTTCGTAATCGAGATTCCAACTCATAGGCGAATATATCCTTTAAACTGATGGCAAATCAGAAGTTAGAAATGTAGTCCTCGTTTGGAACTATCATGATATAACATCCGTCGTGACACTTTTGAAGAAGCGCGAGCATATTGTCTTCTGTCACGGATACACATCCGGCTGAACCCCATTCTGCAGGATTCTTGCAGTGAAGGAAGATGGCTGATCCGCGTTTATAAACTGTGGGGTTAATGTTGAAGCCTATAGCCATGGCATATTTATAGCAGATAGTATACTCACTTAAATGCTCTCCACCCACAGGCGTGGTGCTCTCCACCCAGGTGTTGTAGGTGGACTTTTCACCTGACCAGTAGGAGTTTTTGGTTATCTCCCTCCAGGTCATGGCTGTGCCGGGATTTGAACCGAAACCAAAGGCATGAAGTATAGGGAAAGAACCTACAGGAGTAGTCTCATCACCCTCTTTTCTTTCGGTATATGCCTTGAGTCCCTTTCGTCCATATCCGCAGTAAACATCCATATCTTTGATCCAGCTTCCGTCGGACTGTCTGTTCCATAGTGTGAGGTTATGATCGTTCACAAGTATGATTTGATCTGTGAGCTGTGAAGTCATGGTAGAAGCAAGCTTTTCTGCTATCGGGTCTGAGACCTTGTCTGCTTTGGCTTCGGATACTATGACCTCTCCCGCTATGTCAGCTCCGGGACCGAATTCCGCAAATGCAGAAAAGGCGGTACATAGAGCCAGGGTCATGGCCATGATGGATGAATAAAATACTGATTTAAAATTCTTCATTGAGATCCTTTCACATAAATAACTAAAATGATGCTTTCTTCTGCAGGATCCGCACCATGTAATACATGTGAATCCTGTAGAAGTATCTTAACATATATACAGGCTCAATTTTGAAAAGACCGAATATAGTCTGAAATTAGTAATATATTATTACAGGAAGTCCGGCTTCTACCAGACCGTAGAGTTCCTTTGCCTTAGGTATAGGCATGTTCACACAGCCATGGGAGCCGCTGTACCTGTAGATGGTTCCGCCGAAGGAGCCTCTCCATGATGCGTCATGGAATCCGCATCCATTGTAGAACGGCATCCAGTAGGTAACAGGAGATGCATAGTTTGCGCCTCGAAGTACAACATTCTTTGCCTTGTACATGATGCTGAATATACCCGTCGGAGTACCTCTTCCGAGACTGGTATTTCCGGTAACACAATCAGAGGTGAAGACCACCTGTCCGTCCTGAATGAAATAAACAGTCTGGTTAGTCATATCGACTTCGATATAGGTGTCACCATACTCCTGGCCTGAACGTGAATGACCTGTAGTGGTATAAACAGGTTCACGCTCTACCTTTTTTCCGGAAAGGATGTCTTCCTTTAGCTGCTCTGCTTCCTTTTTCTTGGAAATGTTAAAGCCGTAAGGTCCCTTTACATTTATTGAATGTCCCGATACAGTCTTAAAACCTCTGGTGGTATATGCGGTATCGGTGGACTCCTTTAGCCTGGTGACATAGTCATTGACCATGTCTTCATTAAGAGTTACTGTTCCGTCTTCCGCGGTGATGAGCCACGGGAAATAGGTATCGGAGTTCAATGTTATTTTCTGGTTTCCCAAGTCATAGGTTATGGAAGCCTGAAGCGCATCGTTCAGGCTGGCCGCCTCCCTGTTCAGAGAATCATCATCCGAACGTACAGAAGCCTTCAGATAACAGTCATTTGAAGCAAGGTCTATGAAAACGGATCTGTCGTGAATGGCATCTTTAATGAGCTTGGTTACTGTGGAAGAATCCGGAGTATCTCCGTCTACTTCCGAAGCTATGGTATAGCCTGCTCCGGGTACATAAGCTGTAAGGAAGGCATCAGACGGTTTAACTGTGGAGCCGGCAGCAGGTAAGATGGTGCTGTCTATAATGTTCTGAAGTTTTTCTTCGTCAAATGAAACGGATTCCGGAACTATGAAATAGTTTCCCGGATTAAGCATATAGTAAGGATAGATGAGCGGATTCTGAACACGTATGCCGGAAACCGCAAAATCAGCCTTCAGATCTATGTCAGCGCCCGTTATGACAGTTTCGTTTCCATGAATATCCCTGACAGTCAGAGCATAGGCGCTCTTTTCCATATCGGAAAGTCTCCCGTTGATCTCATTTCTCGGAACCATGGAAAAATCAGCTCCGTTTATCATAGTCCCGGGCATCATCTTGTCCTTCATAAAAGTGGTGCTGGCAAGATAGCCTCCGGTGATTCCTATTGTAAGACCTAATAGTATCGCTATACCTTTGCTCCTCATAATTACTTATCCCCTCTTGCAAAGTGTTTGGTATTTTTGGTACATCATCGGCGAAACCCACATTCCGCCTCTCAACATGGCAGATCAGTCGTAATCTACCTTCATAAGGCACAGCCCCTGTGGCTCTGCCGTATAGCCTGCATTCTGTCTGTTCCTGCTGTCTATGATTTCACGAACAGATTCAGGAGTGCGCTTTCCGTAGCCCACTTCAAGAAGAGTTCCTGTCATGATACGGACCTGATTCTGCAGGAAGCCGGTTCCGTGATAATAAAACCTTATGTAAGGTCCGTTCTCTGTTATCTCAATGTTGTCGATATTACGCACAGTGGATTTCTTCATATGGGAATTACCGCAGAAACATTTGAAATCATGCTCTCCTATGATGAACTGAGCGGCCTTCTTCATGGCTTCGATATCAGGATGGCGTTCCAGAACCGTTACGTACTTCCTTTCAAATACCGGTTTCTGGTCTCCGTACCAGCAGCTGTATCTGTAAGTCTTGCCGCTTGCCTTGAAACGGCTGTGGAACTTATCTCCGCAAAGCTTCAGTTCGTTAATGCTTATATCATCGGGCAGATATTTATTCATATAAGTCCTGATCTCATCCTCGGTCATTTCAGTATCCAGGATGACATTGGCAGTCATGGCCCGTGCGTGTACTCCTGCATCGGTGCGTCCCGCGCCTATAACTGTTATGGGAAAGGAAGCAAAATCCTTTACCGCATAAGAATCTCCGAAGACCATACGTGTCAGGACCTGCTCCAGCTTCCCCTGGATGGTCATTTCGGTATTTGGCTGATGCTCCCATCCATAATAACGGGAGCCGTCATAGCTTAAGATAATTTTGTAATTGTGTTTCATTTAAACCTTATATTTCAATATGTGATTCTAAAACTCTTCTCATCGGAAATTACATTCATAGACCGGGATTCCATATCCATGATACGTATCCATCGCTGATTGTTGAGTTTATGCAAAAATTCATCTATCAGGAAGGAGGGACCCTGAATCTCGCAGGTCACCGAGCCGTCATATTCGTTTTGTACCCATCCGGTAAGCCCAAGGGATTCGGCCAGATGATGGGCGGTATACCTGAATCCTACACCCTGCACGGAACCATGAAAAACCAGATGCCGACGTATCATCCTGTCTGCATCTTTTCCTGATGAAGTCTTATAGTGATTTCCTTCTGCCCCGGAAGGCGGAGAAGAGCCGTCATACTCGACGCCCTTATGTGATGCCCCATCAAATTGTTCCGAATATTTTTTCAAAAAATCAAATATCATGGGGATACCTCATTTTTTTTAATAAAGATAATTGTATCATAAAATCAAAGGATAACAAACTACTGAATGAGGATATACCCGCCCGTGAAAATGTCAAAAATAAATGCAACAATTTTTTATCCCTGCCCGGAGCTAAGGCGTTCTTACCGGGGGGCTTTTACTGAAGATTCCTCATATGGATGTCTATGCCTCGTAAAGAGTGGACCGGTTATGGGATTCTGATAAGGAAAAACAAAAAAGGCTTCGGAGTTTCCTCCGAAGCCTGAATGTTCAAATAATGATCAAAGTGTTAAGAATTAAGCCTTCTTAGCAGCAGCCTGCTGTGCAGCAACCTCTGCAGCGAAATCCTCATTCTTCTTCTCAAGACCCTCACCTGTCTCGAAACGGATGAAGGTAACAATCTCGATAGCAGCATTCTGAGCCTTTGCAACAGAATCAACATACTGCTGAACAGACTGCTTTCCGTCCTCAGCCTTTACGTATGTCTGATCAAGAAGACAGATCTCCTTGAGCTCCTTGTTGATACGACCCTGAACCATACCTGCGATAACCTTCTCAGGAGCGTTTGGCTTCTCGTTCTTAGCTGCAGCTGTAAGGATCTCAGTCTCGCTTGCAAGATAAGCCTGATCAACTTCCTTACGTGATGTGTACTTTGGCTTAAGAGCAGCTACCTGCATAGCGATGTTCTTTGCCATCTCTGTAACAGCATCGTTAACAACGTTTGACTTAACCTGAAGAAGAACACCGATACGTCCGCCGCCGTGTACGTAATCCTGTACGAAACCATCGTTCTCTGAAAGCTTCTGGAAACGACGGATGTGCATGTTCTCACCGATGATTGAAATCTCCTCTGAAAGCTGCTCGGCAACTGTTCTTGTGTTGTCAAGATCCCACTTCTCAGCAAGGAAAGCGTCGATATCAGCTGCCTCTGACTTAAGAGCCTGAGCTGCTACTTCTGAAACGTATGTCTGGAACTTCTCGTTCTTTGCAACGAAGTCAGTCTCAGCATTAACCTCAACAACAACACCTGTGTGCATGTCGTCAGCAACCTTTGTGAAAGATACACCCTCAGCTGCGATTCTGCCGGCCTTCTTCTCAGCGCCTGCAAGACCCTGCTCTCTTAAAAACTCTACTGCCTTGTCCATATCTCCATCTGTTGCAGCAAGAGCCTTCTTACAAGCCATCATTCCTGCACCAGTCATATCACGTAATTCTTTAACCTGAGCTGCTGTAATTGCCATTGTTATATCCTCCTAGATATATGTTTCTTTATCTGAAAAAAACCAGCATTGAGCAATCTATGAAATTGTCTAATGCCGGTTTTACGTTTACTTTATTAAGCCTCTGTAGTGAAGTCCTCACCAGCTGTAGCAGCTGCTGCCTCTTCCTCAGTCATCTCGCCCTGCTTAGCCTCGATAACAGCGTCAGCCATCTTGCCTACGATAAGCTTGATAGCACGGATAGCGTCATCGTTACCAGGGATAACATAATCAAGCTCCTCAGGATCAGCGTTTGTATCAGCGATACCGAAAAGTGTGATTCCAAGTGCGCGAGCTTCCTTAACGCAGATCTTCTCCTTCTTAGGATCAACAACGAAGATTGCATCAGGAATCTGCTTCATATCCTTGATACCACCGATGTTAGCCTCGAGCTTGTCCCACTCCTTCTTGATAAGAGCAACTTCCTTCTTAGGAAGAACTTCGAAAGTTCCGTCCTCAGCCATCTTCTCGATCTCCTTAAGACGATCGATACGAGTCTGGATTGTCTTGAAGTTTGTAAGCATACCGCCGAGCCATCTCTCGTTTACATAGAACTCACCGCAACGAAGAGCCTCTGACTTAACAGCGTCCTGAGCCTGCTTCTTTGTACC
>DFGZ01000259.1 GCA_002371295.1 Oribacterium sp. UBA3737
CTGTTTAGTATAAACCCCGCATTTGACATGCGCCCCGCTACTGAAGATTTAGACACTATGTGGAGCGGATATGATGATAAATATGCCGGAATAGATCCCGAACGTGCTGAGTTTTACAGAATGTGCGAGGAGAATAATGTAGGATTGACTGTAATGAAGGGCTTTTTCGGCGGTGCTTTGCTGGATAAAGATAGGTCCCCGTTTGGAGTAGCATTTACACCGGTACAGCTTATTCACTATGCCCTGACCAGACCCGGCGTGGCATCGATCTTGTGCGGATACGATACAAAAGAACAGGTTGATGCTGCAGTTACTTATGAAAATGCATCGGACGACGAAAAAGACTACGCTTCAGTCATAGCTGCAGCCCCGCTTCATTCATACAAAGGACAGTGCACTTATTGCGGACATTGCAAGCCCTGTCCTGTAGGCATCGATATAGCTATGGTAAATAAACTGTATGATCTTGCCTCTTTACAGGAGACAGTACCGGAAAGTGTGAGAGAGCATTATAAAGCTCTGGAGCATACAGCCTCGGAATGCATAGGCTGTAAGGCATGCGAAAGCCGGTGTCCGTTTGAAGTAAAGATTGCCGAACGTATGAAAAAGGCAGCCGGCTTGTTCTAAAAGGGTCTGGAAACATATACCGATTGACATGGTAGGTTGATGGTGGTATTATACGATGATGTAAATAACTATATTAATTGTGTAGGATTTCAGCGTTGATGAATGAAATAACATTTGAAGAATTACAAACATGGCCGAAAGATTCTTACCAGCTTATAGACATAAGAGATGAAGGTCTTGTTTTATATGGCATGATACCCGGTGCCTTACATATCAATATGGCAGAACTTGAGAACGAAGGCAATCAAAAACTTGTGGCGATATCAAGTGAGAAAAAGCTGGTTTTCTATTGCCAGATAGGAAGAAAGTCTTTAGAACTCGAGGATTATAAGGCATTAGAAGCCAAGGAGTGCTACAGCCTGGAAGGCGGATACATGGCTTATATCAGGTCTGGGTTAAAGGAAAAATCCGATACCGGAGAGAAGCAGCGTAAAGCGGAAGAAAGTATACGTAAAAAATTCCATAAAAATCTATTTTCCCCTTTTGCCAGAGCATGCAAAACATATCAGCTGATAAATGAAGGTGATCATATAGCGGTCTGTATTTCCGGAGGAAAGGATTCCATGCTCATGGCAAAACTGTTCCAGGAGATTCAGAGGCATAGGAAGGTAAGTTTTGATCTGACGTTTCTTGTGATGGATCCCGGATATAATAAAGAGAACAGGGAACTGATAGAAAGCAATGCTAAAGCACTTGGTATTCCGATAAGTATTTTCGAAAGCGATATTTTTGATGCTGTGGATACCATAGAAAAAAGCCCGTGTTATATATGTGCGAGGATGAGACGGGGGTATCTTTACAGCAAGGCTAAGGACCTTGGATGTAATAAGATTGCCCTTGGCCATCATTATGATGATGTCATAGAGACGATCCTAATGGGTATGCTTCATGGCGGACAGATCCAAACTATGATGCCTAAACTTCACAGCACGAATTTTGAAGGAATGGAGCTGATCAGGCCTTTATATTTTATAAGGGAGAGTGATATCTGTGCATGGAGGGATTATAATGAATTGCATTTCCTTCAATGCGCATGTCATTTTACAGATACCTGTACTACCTGCCATGAAGACGGCACGACTTCTTCAAAAAGGCTTGAAACAAAGAAACTGATAGCCGAACTGAAGAAGGACAACCCGTTTATCGAGTCTAATATTTTCAAAAGCGTAGAAAATGTAAATCTGGATACTGTAATAGAGTATAAAAAAGGCGGTGTAAGATACAGTTTTCTGGATGATTATTAAAACAGTGATTTTGTCAGGATACTTATCAATCAGGCTTCAGGGCAGATTGAAACTACTGACATAAAGTCACAGACTGAGAGGGTGATAGGTGATGGTTACAAGAGATGAAGCTTTTACTTTGTTAAAAAAATATAATAAGGATCCGTTCCATATCCAGCATGCTCTTACTGTAGAAGCAGTAATGAAATGGTATGCAAAGGAACTTGGTTATGCTGATGAAGAAGAGTACTGGGGAATAGTCGGGCTACTCCATGATATAGATTTTGAACTCTATCCTGAAGAACACTGCCTTAAGGCTCCGGAACTGCTGAAAGATGGCGGAGTAAGTGAAGATGTGATCCATGCAGTTTGCTCCCATGGTTATGGCATTACAGTAGGCTGTGGTGAGACCATAGATGTAGAACCGGTACACGAAATGGAGAAGATTCTTTTTGCTGCCGATGAACTTACAGGCCTGATTTGGGCTGCAGCTCTTATGAGGCCGTCTAAGAGTACAAAGGATATGGAGCTTAAATCCTTAAAGAAGAAATATAAGAGCAAAGGATTTGCAGCGGGATGTTCAAGGGAGGTCATAGAACGCGGGGCTGATCAGCTTGGTTGGGAACTTGACAAGCTTCTAGATATGACACTACAGGCTATGTCAGCCAATGAAGATATAATAAATGTTGAGATGGAAGAAGACAAGTAGTATAGCAAAAGGAGATTATAATTGGATATAGGAGACCGGGCATGAAAAATTTTCGCATTACTTTGCAGTATGACGGAAGCAGGTACGACGGCTGGCAGAAACAGGGGAATACCGACAATACCATACAGGGCAAGATAGAAGCAATGCTTACAAAATTGTTCGAGCAACAGGTTGAGATTCAGGGATCGGGCCGCACCGATGCAGGAGTTCACGCATTAGGACAGGTCGCGAGTTTTTCGGTGAAAACCGATCTGGGTCCGGCCAAAGTGATGGAGCGGATGAATACATATCTTCCGAAGGACATCATAGTGACCGATTGTCAATTGACGGATGCAAGATTTCATGCACGGCTGAATGCCAAAAATAAGACGTATATTTATCGTATAGTGACAGGATGTATCCGTCCGGTGTTCGGACGGCAATATGTGCTCTGGCATCAGGAAAGGCTCGATACGGACAGCATGCGTAAGGCTTCGGAATGTCTTATCGGTGAACATGATTTTAAGAGTTTCCTGGGGAACAGGCACTACAAAAAATCTACGATCCGAACCATAGAAAGTATTACGATCACAGAAGATATGATAAAATCCGGCGAAGCTGAATTCCCTGAGATTACAATAGCTTTTACCGGGAATGGCTTTCTGCCGAACATGGTGCGGATATTAACGGGAACATTAATTGAAATCGGAGAAGGACAAAGAAGCCTTTCAGATATGGAAGATATCCTTAAAGGATGTGACCGGGCTTTAGCCGGTCCTACAGCACCGGCTCATGGCCTGACACTCTTAAAGGTGGTCTACTGAAATGAACCGGGGGAATGGACTAATGTAACGGAATGCGTAAACTTGACAAAATGGCATAGTTAATGATATGATATAAAACATCCTGGTGCTATACTGTGCTTACAAAAAGCTGTGGAGTGGATGCCGGGAAAAATCAAAATAGGAGAAAAAAATGAAAAAGTATATTGCAGCAATTTTTTTATCAGTATTGATGGCTTTGTGCTTAGTCGGATGTGGAAGTGATGAGCCTGCAGCTGTACAGAAGAATGAAGATGGTTCCGTAAATATCCGTGACAACAATCTCTACTACGTAAAGATTGAGGGTAAGACGTTTAAAGCCGGTGCGAAGATTGCAGATATCGAGAAGGAAGGCTACATCATGAGCGATAAGAGAAGAGACGAAGTGCTTCCTGCCCAACGCTATTCCATGGATAATGACATGAAGAATGCTGCCGGAACGACAGTATTCCAGATGAAGGCACTGAATACCGGAAGTGAAAAGGTAAAGTATGCGGAAGCAGAACTTGGCGGATTTACGATTGGTTCTTATAATACGTCAGAAATCGCTGAAGAAACGCTTGCGTTGAATATCGAGGTCTATGGTGGTCTGAAACTGGGTGGTTCTTATGATGATATCGTGAATGCGCTCGGTGAGCCGGACTTTTCATTTAAGCACGAAAAGACCGATCTGTTACCTGCATACACGACCTACCAGTATTCTTCGGGCTACAGAGGGTATGAGTTTATCGTTGATGATGCCGGAAAAATCTCTCAGATTTCTTGGAACAACTATGATTATAATGAGAAATAATATGGGATAATGTTTTAATGAGAAAAGACTCCTCCTTAGGAGTCTTTTTCTCATAACAACAGTAACAAGACTGCATTTATATAGTGGCTGGGAATGAACTAATAAAGACTCTCTAAAATTTTTAAGATTTTACTTGAAAAGAATTTTTAATTACATTATCATCTTATTCACAGTGCTGAAAACGAAATCTACCGGTAAGATTTTTCGAGAAAAAACAAAGGAGTAAAAACTGTGAATAAAGCAGAATTACACGAATTTATCGCAAAGAACCAGCCCAATATCTGTCAGGTGGCTGTATATCGTGATGGAAACCTTGTTTATACTGATGAATGGAACGGGTATAAGGATACGGATTGCGTACATGTTATGTCCGTTACAAAGAGTGTTTTTGCACTTTTGATCGGTATAGCGATCGACCGGGGAGAGATCGGAAGTGTCGATGATAAGGTTCTGTCATATTTCC
>DFGZ01000319.1 GCA_002371295.1 Oribacterium sp. UBA3737
TTCGCCATGATCTTTCGCCCCCTGAGATTGAATATACTGTTTAATCACATCAACCGTCGCACCACCCGTTGTGATCAGGCAGTAACTCTGAGACCAGAACATTTCTTTCCAGAGAGACTTGCGAATATGAGGAAACTCCTTTTTAATGATCCGACTGCTACTTTGTTTCTGTATTTTATACACATAATAAGGGGATAGTGTAGCAAAAACACTGAATGCTGATTTGTGTCAAAATCCATAAAGTATCAGTCCTTTCTGTATTATCGACTGATATAATTATAACACAATCCGGATATAAAAGCAAGAACATTTGTTCGATTTTTGCTTATGTAGGACATCTGAAGTTTCAAAATATGAGACGTCAAGAGAGCCAGGGGGGGCCCGGACGCTAACCCCTCCCTAAAGAGGAAGGGGATTGCGCGTCATAATATCGTTCAACATCATCTATGCGAGCATGAGCTACCAGGACTGGGTGAGAGTTGCACTGGAAGTGATAAATCCGATCGTCGATCTAGTCGATACGATCAGCGATACAGAAAGCATGGTTTGACCAAAAGAAGCTGCATATTATATCAACCCCAAGCTGAGAGAGCTTCTGGAGAAGAACCCGAACCTTTATACCGGCTGCCTTGTATGCGACTACATCGACAGTTTCCTTGCGCGGGCTATCTATATGACCAATTTCGATGTCCCGGCGGACAGCATGGTGCAATACGGCGGCTCCTGGTGATAACCTGATGAAATGAGCAGATAGCTCCCACAAGACGCATCCGCTGGTGAAGGCAGCTGGCGGCGTGGATGGTCTGAAGGAATGGCTGGATTATGCATTCTATTCGTGCTCGACCGTCGCGGGGGCAGCTACGTTGCCCTCTTATTTTTCCTCCATGTAGAAATGTATCCTCTGATCCTCCGGAAGGTACATACCATCACCTTCCTTGAGATCATATGTCGTATACAGCTCTTTAAACATCTGAACATTGACATTGGTCCGAATATAGTTTGTCGGATGTGCGTCTGCATACAGATACATACGCATCACAGCATCGGAAGGCAAAACCTGTGTATATGCATACGCTGTATTTTCGAAAAACTTTTCGTAATCGAAGCTGCTGTTCTTCCTGACTGTCTGCATAACAGCCTCCAGGCCGATCAGATCGGCACCTGCCTCGGTTTTCCATCCATTACCCAGTCCCTGGATTCCCGGAAGGACCTCCATGGTATCGAGGTAGGCCACCAGCTTCTTTACCTTTTCCAGATATGCATCAATACTATTCCCGATAAATATGCTTTCTCCCCTTCCATAAGCGTCATACTGCGAACCCAGGAAGTCGAAACCATGCCCGATCTCGTGACCGATCACCCAGCCGATCTTTGCCATCAGCTCTTCTTCGGACATATCGCTTCGATACATGCCCGAGGCAGCAAATCCCGGCAGAATATTGATGGAGTTGGTGAAGGGATCATAGAAACAGTTTACGGTGTCCGGAGTATAGTAATTCCATGAGGACTGAGCCACGGAAGGCTGCCCGATGGTCTTGTTCATGGTTTCATTCATCCATGCTTTCATCTTCAGATAGTTCTGGAAGAGTGTTCCTCCATCCTCACTCTTTGTCAGAGAGAGCGTACTGAAGTCCACGTAACCTCCATCCGGAGCAAGGATGCATAACCTCATTTCCTTAAGCTTAAGAAGCATGGCTTCTTTGGTTTTTTCATCGATCCATGAGGACTGCTCTATCATTTCCTTATAGGATGCGATCAGATCACTTGTAACACGGTTCAGTTTTTCAATATCTTCCTGTGTATAATGATCGGCTATGTACATTTCCGAGATCAAATGTGCAAATGTAGTCGTCTGATCACAGACTGTGACCGCATTTGTTGCAGCATCCATGGCCGGCTGACCTATACTTGCTCTCATACTGTCATAGAGTGCCGGATCCAGGTAGAGATAGCACTCGTCGAGAACCTTGACCATGGTCATCGTCTTAAGCAGTTCAAGGTTTTCTTCTGTCCAAACCGAATTAAATGTATTTAACCAGTTCTTTTCAAATACGGAATATGAGGGTGATCCTCCCTTTCCGAACTTTAAAACCGTCTCCTTCACAGGATAATTCGGGCAGAGTGCCGCAAGTTCATCAAGAGACATCTGCTCCCCACATTTGGAATATGCGCCGTATTCCGAGTCCTGATAGCGATAACTGAAATAAGCATCCTTGCCATAGCTTTTTTCAAAGCTAAACAGTTCCGCTATCTTCTGCTTCGCCTCATCAGCCCCACAGCCCAGCAGCTGAAGGTGCTGCAGCGTCTTCATCTGTGCCTCGGTAAGGCTCTGCAGTCTTGCATTCGTCACATTTTCATCTTCGGAATCCTGAAAATTCATCGCGCCTTCCATATTATCCACAAACTGAAATTCCGGATATACCACTACCGTATTCACGCCGGAGAGATCAGCGGTGCTGACCATCAGATACAGATACGGACTGAACGGAAAATCTTCGGCAGCAAGAACTTCATTCAATTCGGAAAGACTCTTCGCATTTTTAATTCTGTCCAGATA
>DFGZ01000214.1 GCA_002371295.1 Oribacterium sp. UBA3737
CTTGATCTCGTAGACGTTGGATCAAACTCAGACAAGGTTACAGCGATGCTTTCAGGCCAGGTTGATATGATGCCGGGTGCATTTGTCAACACAAAGGATTACATCGATGCAGGACAGTTTGTATGTGTGGGTATCCCTACTGCCGAGAGATCAACTCTTATGCCGGATGTACCTACACTCAAGGAGCAGGGTGTAGACCTGGTATATCCTGACTGTGACTATTCTTTCTACTTCCCTGCAGGAACCTCCGAGGAAGTTATCAAGTGGTTTGAGGATACAACAAAGGCTGTTACAGAGAATGAGAAGTGTCAGGAGGATCTCAAGAACATGCAGATCAATCCTTACTACCTCTCAGCCGCAGACTCTGTAGAGAACGACAAGAACTATCTTGAGATCTTCAAGGAAGTAGCTGCTTCTGTAGAGAACTGAGAAAAAACAAACAGCTAAGAATCCAAAACATATATCGGACAGTGTTTCAGCTGTCCGGTATATGAACTTCATAATTTCATATCCTAAATTTTATCCCGGGTCCGGTTTATCCGGGCCCATCCAAAAGAGTTCGGGATGATGCAAAGATACACTTTACATGATCCTGAATCCTGTTGAAAAATAGTGTAGGTCACCTTTATGAATATTCAGGAGACAGACATTATAAAAGAGAGGTAAAAAAAGTTGGATACCCAAAAGACAGTTAAGGATCACATCAGTGAGCTGAAAAAAGAAAACAAAAGAGTTCATATCATTGCGTATATCATGATAGCGGTACTTGTAGGAGTACTGATCGTGTCTCTCAGGAGACAGTTCTATCTGACATTTGGTTTACTTGTCGCTGCACTGCTCATTCAGTTTTTTGTATTCCGTAAGGCACAGAAAATGTACATAAAGCACTGTGAGGATGCAAACATTGCCCTGACCCTGAAAGAAGCCCTGCATGCCTCCGAAATACAGGAAAAGGGAAAGTATATTACAGAAGAGACCCTGGAAAAGGCTCATATCATACCCTTTGTACCGAAGACTTTTAACGGATTCAAGGCCATAAAAGGCGAGAGAAAGGGAATAGAGGTCTCAGCCACAGATATTTCCGTTGTAGAAAGAAAAAACGATAAGGGAATAGCTGCGGAGGTAAATACAGGAAACTGGATTCACATCGTGCTTCCTGAAGGAACGGGCAAGAAGCTCTGTATAGTGGAAGATGATCTCATGAGGAATTCAGCAAGAACAGATTTTTTCTCAAAAGATTCATACAGAGAGTATGAGCTTCCCGAGGGCTTTCCCAAAAGATTCCATATTTATGAAAACAGTGAAACAGAGAGCAGTGAAACAAAGAATAATGAAACAGTGAGCGAAAAGAAGCTCAGTGAGAGCTTTCTCGCTAAATTAAAGTCACTTTCCGATTATACTCCGGGAAAGCTCGGAGTATGTATCAATGATGATACAGTAGATATCTTTATTAAGAACAGATTTCTTGCAGCCGGTTTTACAGCCGGACATGAGGTAGATGAAAGAACACTCCTCCGTGATCCGTATCCTGAACTTATGCATGTTCTCGATATGGCAGAATTCCTTTAAGTATAAGACAGCATAGTCGACGGTGCTGTTTTATCAGATAAATAAATTTAGCACCTACAGAAAAGGAGAATATAAAAATGATACCTGTAATTTCAAAGATGGAAGTATATCCTGTTGCCGGACACGATTGTATGGAGCTCAATCTTTCAGGAGCTCATGCTCCGTATTTCACCAGAAATATCGTTATCCTTACAGATTCAAACGGTGTTGAAGGTGTAGGAGAGGTTCCCGGAGGACAGAAGATCACAAATGCTTTGGAGGCCGTAAAGGATCTGGTTGTCGGAACAAAGATCTCTGACTACAAGAACACTCTTAACAAGGTAAGAGCCTGGCTTAATGAGAATATCAAAGATGATGTAAGAGGGCTTCAGACCTTTGACTTACGTACAGGTGTACATGTGGTTACTGCCATTGAGGCACCGCTTCTTGATCTTATGGGTAAGTTTCTGGAGGTACCTGCCGCATCTCTCATGGGTGATGGATTACAGAGATCATCAGTAAGATTCCTTTCATACCTTTTCTATGTGGGTGACAGAAAGAAGACAGATCTTCCGTATGAGGAAGAGCCTGATTCAGATTGTGACTGGTACAGATTACGTCATGAGGAGGCTATGGATCCTGAGCATATCGTAGCTCTTGCAAAGGCAACTCATGAAAAGTACGGATTCGAGGATTTCAAGCTTAAGGGCGGAGTTCTTCAGCCGGATGAGGAAGTTAAGGCTGTAACAGCCATTAAGGAAGCATTCCCGGATGCAAGAGTAGATCTCGATCCAAACGGATGCTGGAGTCTTGAGGAGGCTATCCGGGTTGCACCGGCATTAAAGAAGGTCCTTGCCTATGTAGAGGATCCATGCGGAGCTGAGAACGGATTTTCAGGCAGGGAGATCATGGCTGAGTTCAAGCAGGAGACAGGAATGCCTACAGCAACAAACATGATCGATACAGACTGGAGACAGATGCGTCACTGCCTGCAGCTTAAGAGCGTGGACATACCTCTTGCAGATCCTCATTTCTGGACCATGGAAGGCTCTGTACGTGTAGGGCAGCTTTGCAATGAGTTCGGTCTTATGTGGGGCTGCCATTCAAACAACCACTTTGATATCTCCCTTGCAATGGTTGCACAGTGCGCGGCAGCAGTTCCTGGCAAATTAAATGGTATCGATACACACTGGATCTGGCAGGAAGGCAGAGAGCGCCTTACAAAGAAGCCTATGGAGATCGTTGGTGGTTGTATTAACGACATTGACAAGACTGTAGGTCTCGGTGTTGAGGTTGACAGAGAGCAGATCATGAAAGCAAACAAGCTGTATATCGACAATTGCCTCGGTGCACGTGATGATGCTATCGGAATGCAGTATCTGATCCCCGGATGGAAATTCGATAATAAGCGTCCGTGTATGGTCCGCTAAGGAGTATTAAGATGGCAGATACACCTATTATTACAAAAATGGAGGTCATCCCTGTTGCGGGATACGACAGCATGATGATGACCTTGTCGGGATGTCACGCGCCTTGCTTTACCAGAAATCTGGTAGTACTTTCGGATAATGCCGGTCATCAGGGAATAGGGGAGATACATGGCGGTGATTATACCTGTGAATGTCTCAATGCAGTTCGTCCTTTGGTTGAAGGGCAGCCCATATCAAAATACCGTCAGATACTTCAGAAGATACATAAGATGGCAAATCCATCTTCCGATGATGACGGAGAGGGCATACAGACCCTTGATATCTCAAAGCTTAAGTTCGTTGTGAAGAGCGAATGGGCGATAGAGTGTGCCATGCTGGATCTTATGGGACAGTTCCTCGGTGTTCCCATGTGTGATCTTTTAGGTGAGGGACAGCAGAGAAAAGAAGTAGAAATGCTAGGATATCTTTTCTATGTTTCCGATAAGAAAAAGGTACCGGCAGGAGATATGCAGTATCTGGATGAGACAGGCAGCTTCGATCCCTGGTTCCGGCTTAGAAGAGAAGAGATCCTTACTCCTGAAAGAATCGTTGAAGAGGCAGAGGTGCTTTCTGATAAATATGGATTTAAAAATTTCAAGCTCAAGGGCGGAGTACTTGCGGGTTCAGATGAAATGGAAGCCTGCAGAGCATTAAAGAAGCGTTTCCCGGACGCACGTATAAACATTGACCCTAACGGTGCATGGAGCCTTAAAGAGGCTATAGAGCTTTGTAAAGATATGCACGATGTGATAACCTACATGGAGGATCCATGCGGACCTGAGGCAGGATATTCAAGCCGTGAGATCATGAGAGAGTTCAAGAATGCAACCCAGTTCCAGGTGGCTACCAACATGATAGCAACAGACTGGAGACAGTTCTATCACACTGTAAGTCTCAATGCCTGTGATATCATACTTGCGGATCCTCATTTCTGGGGCTTTGACGGAGCTATCCGTATGTCACAGCTTCTTGACTCCTGGGGACTCACCTGGGGTGTTCATTCCAACAATCACTTTGATATCACTCTTGCAGCCTTTGCGCAGGTTGGCGCTGCAGCTGTAGGCACGCCTGCGCCTCTTGACACACACTGGATCTGGCAGGACGGACAGAATCTTCTTTACGATACACCGAAGATCGTTGGCGGTAAGCTTCAGGTTCCTGATGCTCCGGGACTTGGCGTACATCTCAACATGGAGCGCGTTATGGAAGCCAATAAGCTTTACAACAGTCTTCCGAGTCATGACAGGGATGATGCAAAATCTATGCAGTATCTGATTCCCGGGTGGAAGTACGATCATAAGAAGCCTTGTCTTGTGAGATGATGTTTTTGGGATAAAATAAGGAGGCTTTAAATCCAACTACGGTAGCAGTTGGATTTAAAGCCTCTTTTTTGACTTGAATTTGATATAGATAAAAGCTTCTTCATAGCACAGCATTAGTTAACTGTGCACTTTTATCGGATAATAATACATATATAGATGATGGATAGCCGTCGGATCGGGCAGGGTATGATACTCTGTCAGGTTCGGCGTTTTTTGTTTGCGCCAATACACGACCTATAAGAAAATAATACATGTTAGATTGCTGGTTTACGTTGTGTATCTGACTGACCGGTTGTTCGTGATGCAGTTATACTATTCAGATGAAAGTAAACTAATTTGCAATAATATGAGATACTGTCGGGATGATCCGAAACAATATGAAATGTTTTGATAAGTGAAATACACAATTGACGAAAAGCACAGAATATATATTTTTTTTGGCTATTTTACGTGTTGAGGCAAAATCGTCATTTTTATATCATGACCATACAAGGTCTATAGAAAAAGGGAACAGAAAAAACTGTTTCCGATAGATGGATTTAATGCATGGATGTAAGCATTGATCCGTAATGTAAGAATAAGTATTAACAAACGAAAGTGAGGAGTTAAGATGAAGGTTGGTTTTCTCGGACTTGGAATCATGGGTCGCCCGATGGCGAAGAATCTTTTAAAGGCAGGTCATGAGCTTATGGTTTATGACTTCAATCAGGAGGCTGTAAACGATGTGGTTTCCTGTGGGGCAAAGGCAGGTACCTGCGGCAAGGATCTTGCAGAGTTCGCTGATGTTGTTATCACAATGGTTCCGAACTCACCGCATGTTCGTGCAGCTGTCTTTAATGAGAAAGGCCTTGCAGAGGGCTTCCGCAAAGGTGAGTCTGTTCTTATCGATATGTCATCCATCGACCCGGTTGAATCAAAGAAGATCGGTGCGGATCTTGAGAAGATCGGAGTAGATATGCTTGATGCTCCTGTATCAGGCGGAGAGCCTAAGGCCATCGACGGAACACTTTCCGTAATGGTTGGCGGCAAGAAGGAGACATTTGACAAGTACTATGACATGCTCATGGTTATGGCAGGTTCAGTAGTTTACGTTGGGCCTCTGGGCTCAGGTAATGTAGCAAAGCTTGCGAACCAGATGGTAGTTGCAGCAAATATCGGAATCGTAGCTGAGGCACTTACATTTGCAAAGAAGGCAGGAACAGATCCTGAGCTCGTTTACCAGGCTATCCGCGGAGGACTTGCAGGTTCAACAGTTATGGATGCAAAGGCTCCTATGATGCTTTCTGGCAACTACAAGCCGGGCTTCAGAATCGATCTTCATATCAAGGATCTGACCAATGCCTTAAACGCTGCACATGCTATCAATATGCCTGTTCCTATGACAGCACAGATGATGGAAGTTATGCAGGAATTAAAGAATCACGATGAGGGATCATGCGATCATGACGATATCGTAAGATACTATGAGAGAATGACAGGCGTTTCAATCGTAAAGAAATAATAAGATAAAGAGTCAGGCCTTTCGTATCGAGCATTTTGACGGGTACTTAAGAGCCTGAAATATAGTGTCAGCCCTGTGGGCTAAAGCTGCGGACTGACACTATAAATCGGAAAGGTCTATAGATGAATACAGATTTTATAAAAGGCGTTGTGGTGCCTATTATCACAGTGATCGATAAGGATGAAAAAATCGATGAAGACGGTATGCGTAAGCAGGTAGACTACATTATCAACGGCGGACTTCAGGGAATCCTTGCTTTCGGTTCAAACGGTGAGTTTTACCAGCTTGAAGAGGATGAAATGGAGAGAGGCTTAAAGATCATGGTAGATCAGGCCGCAGGAAGAGTTCCTGTTTATTTCGGAATCGGAGCAATCAACACAAAGAAGTGCATACGTCTTGCAAAGATGGCAGTAGCTAACGGCGCATCATGCGTATCTGTTTTACAGCCCATGTTCCTTAAGCCGACACATGATGAGCTCTTTAATCACTTCAAGGCGATAGCTGAAGCCATTCCGGAGACTCCGGTACTTCTTTACAACAATCCTGGCCGTGTAGGATACGGTATGACTGCTGACTTCGTTACAGAGATTGCGCATGCAGTACCAAATATTGTGGGAATGAAGGATACTTCCGGAGATATCACTCTTACGGAGGAGTTTATAAGAAGAAACAGAGACATTGGCTTCAAGGTGTTCGGAGGAAAGGATACGCTGCTTTTTGCATCGCTTTGTCTCGGTGCAGTAGGTGGTGTATGTACAGCCGGAAACTTCATGCCGGAGCTTATCGGCGATGTTTATAAGAAGTATGTTGCCGGAGATTTCGAGGGCTCACGTGAAGCACAGTTTAAGCTGAATCCTGTACGACTGGCCATGGATAAGGCTTCCTTCCCGGTGGCTGCAAAGGATATGGCAAATATCCGCGGCGAGCAGGTTGGTGATCCGTATCTTCCATCACTTCCAACTACAAATGAGGCGATTCTTGATCACTTCAGAAAGGTTATGAAAGAAGCAGGACTCATCTGAGTTAAGATGCCGGCTCCTTTAACTTAAATATATTTTTTATCCCCAAAACAAAAACGACAGCAGGAATGCCATGTTCCCGCTGTCGTTTTTTTGCGGAAATGTCTACTTTTGTAGGACTTACGGAAAATACCGTGTAACATACGGAGAGGGTATGAAAAAGTATGTATTCATTATGATAAATCATTACTCAAGTGAGCGTAATCATTAATTTTTGAGTATACTTATGCATAAATAGTATTAGCTTGAAAGGTGAATATGCTAACGAAAGGATTTTAATCAATGAACATAAG
>DFGZ01000186.1 GCA_002371295.1 Oribacterium sp. UBA3737
CCTGTTGCAAGAACAACACCCTTGTTGGCATGAACAGTGATCTTTGAACCGTCACTTCTTTCAGCAACAGCACCGGTAGCACGGCCGGAATCATCCTTAAGGATTTCCTTTACATCAGCATCTGTATAGATCTTTGCACCGAGCTTTTCGGCAGTTTCCTGAAGCATGTTGGTGTAGATACGTCCACCATTATCGCCTTCCTTGCCCTCAGCCTTTTCAAGGTCGATCTGGTGACCTCTCTGCCATTTTCCGCCTACTGCCATGAAAATATAATCAGTCTTAAAAGGAACACCGATATCATCTGTGAGCCACTTGTATGCATCCACAGCACCGGTTGCGTAAGTTTCAATAAGCGGAACATCACCTATCTCACCGCCGCCGATGTAAGTCTGTAAAGCATGCCAGTTGGCAGAATCAAATAATGTTTCTGTTCCTGATGCCTTCCACTCATCGAAATCCTTCTTTACCTTTTCAATAAGTGCCTTGTGATCATCGTTTTTAGGTGTCTCTGCAAGAGCATCCTCTACCTCTTTTTCAAGGTCAGGTGTTGTCTTTGCACCTGTCAGCTCTAGCATTTCAGGGTCTGCAACATTGTATGTACCTTCTCCGAGTGCACTGTTTCCACCGATAGTAGGCATCTTCTCAAGTACAATGACTGATGCTCCTGCCTGTTCTGCGGCTGCGGCTGCAGCAAGACCTGCACCACCGGCACCGACAACAACTACATCTGCAGTTTCTTCGATATCCTCACCGGCTTCCTTGGCTGCAACTTCAACATTCTTTAATGCATCAATGTCTGCGCCTGCCTCAGTAAGGGCAGCCTCAACAGCTGCAAGAATTGCATCGCTGGTGATAGTGGCACCGGATATAGCATCTATACCAAGGGACTGATTCTTTACTATGGCATCCGGGATATCAGAAATAGCCGGATCGGAAATGCCTGCTGTTTCCTGATGATCTGTAACTTTAACCTCTGTGATAGCATCATCCGATACTGTCACTTCTACAGTTATGTCTCCATTTTTTCCTGCAGCTTTTCCTGTATAGGTACCTGCCTTGTACTTGGCATCCTGTACAGATGCTTCAGTGGTTTCCTCTGCCTGCTCGGTCTGCGCAGCGGTTGTAGCTACCGGTGTTGATGTGGAACCACACGCGGTAACTGAAACTGCCATAGCACCTGCAAGCAAGGATGAAATGACTTTTCTCATGTTATCCTCCTAGTTTTCCCATTGCTCTTCTTATTTTAATAAACTCTTAAACCAATTTACAATAAATATGAAATTAATAAAAAATTAAATATCTTTAAATAAATTCGACTTCTGACCCTGATTTCATTATAATGAAATCAGGGTCAGAAGCCTGTTCCCACGACAAGTTTGCTTCTAGTTCGGACAAGGCTTAATGACACTGATATCATTTAATTATTCCGGAGGTAGATATGACAGAGAATATAGTGGTTTTCGGCCATAACAGTGTTGGTATAAAGAGTGAACTCGGAATGATATATGTAGATCCTTTCAAGATGAAGGAATCACCTCTGGATGCTTCCTTCATCCTGATAACTCATGAGCACTATGATCACTTTTCTCCTGAGGATATAGAAAAGGTTGCCGGAAAGGATACAACTCTTATAGTTCCGGAATCTATGAAGGGAAAGGCTCAGGAAGCATCGGGACTGGTGAAAAAAATCGTAACCGTAAAGCCCGGTGAGGATTGTGAGGTGAAGGGTCTCTGCTTTGAAACTGTTCCTGCTTACAATGTCGACAAAAAGTTCCATCCAAAAAGCAATGAATGGATCGGCTACATCCTGAAAACAGACGGTCGGAGGATATATATTGCCGGTGATACCGATGCAACTCCCGAAGCCAGGGCAGTACAGTGCGATGTGGCTCTAGTACCTGTCGGCGGAACCTACACCATGGATATCCAACAGGCCGCTGCACTTGTAAATGAGATTAAGCCTGCTGTTGCCATACCGGTGCACTACGGCTGCATAGTGGGTGAAGCCTCCGACGGTGAAGCATTTGCAAAGCTCGTGAAGGAGCCTGTCAAGGCGGAACTGAAGATAAAGTTCTAGGGAAAATACCTCCCAAAGGGCAGCATTGCTCCGGTCCATCCGTGAGCCTTTCTTACACAGTAACCGGCCTGACATTTTCCATGTCGAAGCTTGAAAATAAAAAGCAATTCCGAATCCTGTTTTGGAATCCGGAATTGCTTTTTTAGTGCCTTAATCGGCTGTCTTTCTGAAATTCACTATGGTCATTACTGATTATCTCTTCTCTTTCTGAGGATTTCAGCATTCTTATCTACTCTCTTCTTTGAAAGAGGATAGAAGAAAAGAAGTGAAAGTGCAAGAAGTACCATACCTATAGCAGGAACGAGAGTTGCCAGGTTATAAATATTGTTCACAACCACCGTATCGAAGGAAGTTGCAGTTGTATATCCGGCTAAGGCAAGAAGAAGTCCTGTAAGACCGGACGCACCTGCCTGTCCAAGCTTTCTTGCAAAAGAATATACAGCATAAACAGTTCCGTCTGAACGGTAATTCTTTTTAACATCTATATCGTCAATTACATCGATGATCATAGCCCAGCATACCAGACCGAATATACCTATTCCCACATATCCTCCTGCTCCAAGTACAAAATAAACCAACGGATTCTTTGTGTGGATCGCGAACATGATAAAGAGCATTGCCGCACCGAAGACAGAGCTTGCAGCAGCGATCTCCTTCTTTCCGAATTTCTCAACAAGCTTTCCTACAACGGCTGCGAGAGCAAGAACTACCAGGCAGTTAACAAGTGAACCGATGGCAAGAAATGTAGTGTTGTTGAAATAATTAGGATATACATAGTTGCCCATGCCTGAAAGAGTGAGCTGGACCAGAAGAAGTATCAGGGCTGAAGTGATGATTCCGAGAAATGAACGGCTCGTGAAAAGTATTCTCATAAGCTCACCCACATTTTTCTTGTTCTCTTCCTTGTTCTCTATCACAACTCTTTCAGTTGAAAGAACATAGCAGACTGCATAAACGAGTACCGCAAGTACGGAACAGACTCCCGCTGCCAGCATGAGACGTCCTCCGTCAAGTACCTGATGGCCCTCAGCATCCTTTATATATACCACAAGCGGAAGAACCGCAGCGATAATTATCTGTGCTATGGTTGCTCCGATGTTTCTCCATGTAGATAACTGCTGTCTCTCATTAGGATCACTTGTTATGGCTGATGCCATGGAGCCATAAGGGATATTTGCACCGGTGTAGCACACAGAGCCCCAGAGGATATATGTAAAGAACATCCAGCCGATTTTGAAACTCATAGGCTTATCTGCGAAATAAGGTGCAAAGATAAGGAATGATGCCACTGCCACAGGACCGGCGAAGCGCATGATCCATGGTGCGAACTTACCCTTTTTTGTATAGTGGCTCCTGTCAACGATCTGTCCCATTCCGACGTCGGTAAAGGCATCCACAATTTTTGCCACCATCATAACGAGTCCGACTATGGCAGAGGAAACACCCATTATATCTGTATAGAACTTCATCATGAACATAGCTGCGATTACAAAGGTGAGATCATTTGCGAAATCTCCGGCCGCATAGCCTATCTTGTCCTTGATCCCGAAAGGGATTTTAGCATTTTCCAGCAATATATTCTTTATCTCATTATCACCTACGCGGGAATGAGTTCCGCTTGTACCCAATCCTAAAGTATGTTTCCGGTCATTGCCAAGCTTCATTGCTTCAGCATTATTCATACCCATCTTTACTTCCTCCAAATTATTTTCAGCCATCGCAGTCCTGATCTGCAGGCTTTATATCACATGCCAATGCCTACATCCGGCATTCATCGAATATCAGCAATTTGCCATTCATTAAGTGCCGATATCAGTCTTCGAGTAACCAGTCCAGTATATCCTGTATGTAACGGTCCCAGAAATTCCAGTCATGAGCTCCTTCACCTTCTTTATAGACAAGGTCTGCACCCTTTTCTTCCATGACCTTCTTCACATGAAGATTTGATTCATACAGAAAATCGCTTTTTCCGCAAGCCATGTACAGCTTTGGAATCTGCCCCTTCTTCACTGCTTCATCATAAAGCGTGAAAGGATCATATTTGCTGCCGCTGAGAGAAAAGCTTCCATCACTGTTCAGTACCTCAGAAAAACTGTTCTCCCACATAAAGGGATCCTGCTCTGCTCTGTTTTTCTCCAGAGCAGCAATGTCTATAGCACCTGACATGGATGCAGCCTTTGAGTAAATATCGGGCCTGCTGAGTCCCAGATACCAGGCACCGTAGCCACCCATGGAAAATCCTGCAACATAGGTCTTTTCGCGATCCTTTGACACAGGGAAAACATTCTGAATGAACTTAGGCAGTTCTTCGGTGAAAAAAGTATAGTACTTCCGACCGTATTTAAGATCCTGATAAAAAGAATTTTCGGCACTTGCCATTACCACAACTATGCCACGATCCTGAGCGTATCTGTCGATATTGCTGTATCTCAGCCATGAAAATGCATCCCCAAAGGCACCATGCAGAAGATACAGCACCGGAAGACCGTTTTCATAATCATACTTTTTCACTGTATTCATGTCTGTGATAGCTTCAGAGGAGCCGGGTGTAGGTACAAAGACATTGAGCGTGACATTCCCCCCCATAGCAAAACTTGAATAGTGAACTTCCATAAGTGCCATCTAAAAATATCCTCCCTGATTTTTTTATTTATTCGTCTTCGAAAACTAATAGAAATCATATCCCTATTTTGTGCGCAATTCATTACAAATATTGCTGATGTATACCAGTTTTTTTACATATATTGTGGTATGATTCTCAGTGCTGTAGACAAATATTTTTTTCACTTTTATTATGCAAATTGCATAGGAGGAGATATGGTACTGGACAAAGCAGGAATTCTGATGGAACAGGGAGCTCCCGTTGCCGCAGAACGTCTGAGTTACAGCGGAAGCATGCCACGTTCACATTATCATCCGTATTTTGAACTGTATTATCTTGAAGAAGGTAAAAGATTTCATATGCTGGAGAACGACATATATCAGACAGAGCCGGGTGACATGATGCTTTTTGCGCCCTATACCATGCATCATTCCTATTCTCACGATGCCGATGAAAGATTCAAACGTATAGTTCTTTACTTTTCACCGGAAGCCATAGCTGATCCTAAGGTACTTGAGAAGCTCAGGAACGGAAGCGGACTGTATCATGTAGACACAAAGTTCGGTCACTACATACACGGTATGCTGGGAATGCTTCTGCTGGAGCAGGATGAAAAGGATGAGCTGCATGATGCCACCATGAGGACCACCCTGAACATGATAGTACTGAGTCTGCTTAAAGCTGCCACACCGGCGGAAAAACCTGATGCCCAAAATCTGATATCAAAAATGATTGAGTATATTTACGGTCATTATTCGGAGGATATACGCCTTGATGACCTGGCTGAACAGTTCTATGTAAGTAAGTTCTATCTATGTCATGAGTTTAAAAAATACACCAACAGAACCATATCCCAGTATATCAATTCCACAAGGATACTTCAGGCTCAGCGGGAGATCATGGATACCAACCGGAGTCTGACAAAGATCGCCTCGGATTGCGGATTTGCTTCATGCACTCACTTCAGCAGAACCTTTAAGGCACTGACTGGTACCACTCCCATGGAATTCAGAAAATCCTATAAACAAAAGTCAAAAATGAGATAATTACCCGGAGAATACGGGAGAAAGGACGAATTCAATCACTTTCAGGACATGAGATGTGACACATTGCACACGAATGTGTGCGGTGGCGCTATCGGTGAGTGGCAAATACTTTTGACACTCACGTCATATGATTGGATCAGAGGAAAAAATATGAACTACAGCAAGATATCTGAAGAAATGACTGTTTCCGATCTTGTCAGCAATGAAAGCTACGGTGTTTTCAGAGGCTTTATCTTTACTTATATGACTCCTGATCACTACAACAGAAAGCTTTCAGAATACGGGTTCGAAAAAGTGGGCTTCGAAGAGGGGCTTCACCGTATGGAGGAGCTTGCTGCCGCTGATGGGATGAATGGAGATAGCTTCCTGCATGATGTATATCCCGAATCGGAACAAAAGGAACAGTGGGATAAAGCCTTTGCAAAATATCTTCATTTCCCTGCAAAGACACAGAATTCCGAACCCACCCCATATGTGATAGTGATCCCGGGCGGTGCCTTCAACCGTCAGTGGGGTTTCATCGAGGGTCAGGCAATAGCAGCCCGTCTCAACAGCATGGGGTATACTGCCTTCGTACTTTACTACAGAGTTAAACAGGAGCCCGTCCTTCCTCTTGCCATTCTGGATATGGTGAACGCCATAAAGGATATAGAAAGGAACCACAAGTCTTACAACATCATCCCCGGTGAGTATATGATAGGCGGATTCTCCGCAGGTGCCACTCTTGCCGGAGAGATAGGTTCCGAAAACTTCGGTTATAAGGTAAACGGTATCCCAAAACCTCAGGCAATATTCCTTGGCTACACCGCAGTATCCATGAAAGAATTCTATGGAATTTACAGTAGCCTTCCTGATGGTCATCCGGGAAGAGAGAGCATCGCGCCTTTCCTAAGGCGTGTGGGAGGTCCGTGCTTCACAGAAGAAACATTGGCACCCTTCGATCTTCCATCTCACATCGGCTCTGATTTCCCGAAGACCTATATCGTTGCAAATGAAGATGACGGGACTGTTCCGGTGTCAAACAGCAGACTGATGGACCGCTGCCTCACCGGACTTAATGTTCCGCATATTACAAAAATCGGCGCCAGGGGAGGTCATAGCTTCGGCCTGGGAAACGGACTTCCGGTTGAAGGCTGGCTTGAGGAAGCAGTAAAGTTCTGGAGAGAAAGCTGATATAGGGCTGCTTCGCGTACTTTCGTGCTTTGCACAAGTGAGCTCAGACGATAACAGAACGCCTCGTGCTTCACACTATGGCGTTCTGACACTCACGTCATTATATTTCATTTGATTGTTTCTTCGTTACGGATATTTTCTGCCAATGTTGGAGGATTCATTGTAACGGATATTGTATTATATTTCCTGTTCGCCTCTTCTGCGAGAGCGAATGCTGACGACATATATTTGCGTTCACTCTCTTTGATACCGTTTTTCTTAGCGATATTTTGCCATGAACCAGCTATCACCTCAGTAACTTTACGGATCTCTCGCTCGGCTTCAGCTTTACTGATATGATAGAATTCACAAGTATCTATCACTTTTTCAAAAGACCTATATCCACTATCTATGTCAATATTCATCTCAAGGAATTGTTCATCAGCTTCAGGATTGATATCAAAAGCCGGAGATAATTCCCATGCATTGTTATGTAGCAGAAACCCATGATTCCTTAAATGGTCGTCATGATTTGATATAGCAATATCAAAGAGCATATGTTTGAACAGTTCATGCAAATTCTTGTCTGTATCTGTTGTCAGCTGCTCTATTATTTCTGCGAGATCGAGATATCCAAGTCCATCAGTTTTGCCATCTCTTGCACCAAGCATAGTCATTGCTGATGCATAATGAATACGCTTTGTACTTTCCTTTGTATGAATACGGTCAAATCTTTTGGTTAGAAATGTGCTGCCCATATCGCTAAATTTCATAAGCCTGCATTCAGATATATTTAAACCACATTTTATAGCTAGATCATTTGCTGTTTTTTCCCATGCTCCTACATCATATGCGTCATTTCTGGATGGGAACTTAGCTATCCATAATGACCCGTCTACATCTACCACATTCGCTTTTGGACGAGCCCCGCCAAGCGATGAGCCCGGGGCAACAAGTTGGCTGACCCAACGATTATCAGTTTCTTTTTCGTATCCGAGCGAAATCTGTTCCAGCTCCCTTATAGCCGTGATCGGAGGGATTGAAAGCGTGTCATTACTGAGGAATTCCCCATCTGGTTCAGTTTTGAATCTGAATCCGCCAATACGGTAACAATCATGGATCCCAAGAAGATAATCAGATTCAAAAAATTTCTTGGGAGCACGTTTTTCTTTAACTGCATACAGCGATTCCCGTCTATCAATTAACTTACGCCCCCATCTATCGGGACATGAATCCTCGAATGCCCCAAATAACTGCTTATCGGCGGAATATGTGCGATATGTGACTTGGGATATCGTCGGATCGAGTATTAATGATGGATGCTCTTTTAACCATCTTTTATCATATTCGAATGAGACAATCTCACTGCCATTAGCGATACTGCAATGAACTATCCCAATAAGTTCATCATTGAGCCATCCCGCATATACATATATATCTTTATTTCTGCTCATTACTTATTTTTTGACCCTTCTTGGAATCTTTATTTCCAGATCCTGTATTGTTCTGCCAAGTTCATCATCTTTAGCCAAGAGAAGAATATCATCCTGAAGTCCTAGTGCATTAAGAACTGCAAGATACATCCCCATTGACACAGATGGGGACCCTTTTTCTATCTGTATAACTGTTGTTCGTCCTATTCTAGCCTTTTCAGCAACATTTTCTGCTGTAAGATGTCTTCTCAACCTTGCCAGTTTAATTTGTTCTCCAACAGTCTGCAGTTTTCTTGCTGTCTGTGGAAACAGCAATGCTTTTCGTTTTCCCATTTTCTCTCCCAATGTTTGTAAATACAAACATTATACCCTAATATGTTTGTATTTACAAACATTAAAGTTATTATACAAAAAAACAACAAAGGGGCGGCAGCCCCTTTGTTGTATGACACTGTTATCTCATATTATAAACCTCATTCCCAGGAATCATCGGATACTTCTTTGCCTGGGCCATCTCACTGACGGTCACAAGCTGAAATCCCTTTTCTATAAGTGCGGGAATCAAACGCTCAGCTGCGTCCGCAGTTTCTGAATAGGTATCGTGCATTAGAACGATGTCTCCGTCCTGTGCCTTCTCCATGACCACATTGAAGGTATTGTCAGCATCCTTTGTAGAATAATCCAGAGGATCGATAGACCAGATTATCATGGGAAGTCCAAGATTCCCTACAGCTGAGGCTATCTCTCCGGATCTGTTTCCTCCGGGTGGTCTGAAAACTGTAGGCGCAACTTTTACGGTCTCCTCAACCATATAGTCGCACTTTCTGATAACAGACCTTATATCCTCTACAGGAATGGAATCAAGATAATCGTGGGTGTAGGTATGATTTCCCAGTTCACAGCCAAGCTCTACCATCCTCTTTACACATTCGTTGTTATCCCCCACAACACGGCTTCCCTGCATAAAAAATGTTGCATGGGCACCGTACTGCTGAAGACAATCAAGAATCCGGTTTGTTACCTCAGCCTTTGGACCATCATCAAATGTCAGGGCTATCATAGGCTTTTCCGGATCTATATGACTAAGATCCAGAGTCGCTCCGAGAAACTGATTGTTCATGGCGATGTAGTCATCAGGAATCAGATACTTCTTAAGAACATAACAGGTCTGTCCGTTGGCACTGAACTGATCCCATCCTTCGATATTTCTCTCAACCGATACAGGAGCATTTTCCTCAAGTACTCCGACAACAGCCGAATCGCTTTCTGAATCAGCATGCATATTTACTGCTGTCAGGGCTCTCGCCGTGTACGGATAGGGGAACTTCGCTCTTTCGATCTTCCCAGAGGCCGGAGCTGTATCACTTTCGATCTTTATCTCCAAAGACTCCTGCTCGCCTGAAGTTTCAACAGCTTCCACACCTGTTGTTTCATCCTTCGCCGCCGGTACCGCTATGGCACCGCATGCTGAAATTCCCCAAATCGCTGCACAAAAAAATGGCAGCAAAACCACTTTACTTACTCTTTTCATACCCTTTCGCTCTTTTCTTTACTCTACTATATAAACTCTATCCCCCAGCTGCATGATGTCATAAATTTCCTTGTTCCATTCATTAAATACACCTATACAGCCTCTCGTCGCATCCATCAGCTCACCGTTTCCATGCACTTCTATAGCTCCGCCCAGGCGCGTACGTGCCGACGGCTTCTCAAGATTGCGGCTGGTCTCGATAATCTGCTCTGCAGTTCCCCTGTCGATAAGTCCTGTCTTAAGTCCCCTCTTTGCATCCTCGATGTTCGGATAATTAAGATACAACTCCTCCTTCAGGGAATCCGAGACCTTTTTGTCACAGATATAGAAATAACCAAGAGGTGTTTTGTAATCCCCCTGCTGTTTTTTATCCCCCTCGGCTGCACCGGAGGTCACCATATATGATTTAGTCATCACCCCGTTCACCCATAATTCCATGTAATGGGATGACTTGTCATAGGCCAGTGCCCGTCTTCCATGGCTTGCGTACTTCATGAAAGTCCTGTTTATATTGTTGTCCGCAGGATCCAGCTTTATGCCGTCAATGTCTACATAAGCGCTCCTGTCCGGAACAAGTCTGTCTCTCACCATCTCGCCGTTTTCATCGAAATATCTCTCGAATCCGTCTGGACAGATCATGAAACTGTTTTTAATCCCCTTTTTTGTGGCGATTTCCTGAGCCTCTATCATTCCTTCCGCATGCTCCGGGTTGGAGACCGGATGATATCGCTTTGCCGCCTTTTCAGCTTCGTTGGTTATTCCGCTCAGGTCTACGGTAGCATCCAGCTCCGCATCATCATATTCCTCGCCATAGACAACTCTGCCCGGTCCGCTTACAGCGACTGACAGCATGATCATTAATCCAAGCCCAAGTGCCTTCACTCTCCCGGCCGGATGCGAACCCCATCTGTTTTTTTCCTTCATATCCAAAATTAACCGTTCCGGAATTTCCATACACCTTTGACCGTTTCATTCTTATGACTTCCGCGAAGGCATAAGAATGAATCCGCTGTCATCAGTCCTGTCCGTTCCCCCCGAGTATAGTCTTTAAATTACCGTAATACTTCTCAACATATCTTAAAATCTCATCTGCATTATCACCGCTCCTGATCATGGTAATGTATCCATGCAGGGACTCTGCCTTTGATTTTAAGACATCTGACCTTTCATCGACAAAAATACGGCTTTCGTACTTACTGTTTCGGGCATCCTGCATGAGATTGCAAGCGGCACTGTTTCCATCCAGGGCTATCATCACCGACTGTCGGCGCTTAAAGATCTCATAGGCAAAGCTCTTATAGGTTCCCAGAGGAGAAGACTCTATGGACACTCTTATGCCGGTCTCTGTTTCTCTCAGCTTATGGAGCTCGCTCTCCGTAATGGAAGCAGGAACAAACGTAAATACCCTGAACTTATTTCTTGACTTATCAAGAACATACTTTTCATATCCGCTTATGGACGGACCGATGACAAAGAACATCTTTTCCGGATCAGCCTTACTTATCAGGTCATCAAGCATTTTACATTCCTGTTCACATATCTCTGTGACATGCTCTGCATTATTGAAACTGCCTCCTGCAATAACCACCGGAATAGCATCCTGAGGAAGCTCCCTTATTCTGTCACTCAGCTCTTCGGAACTGTCAAACTGTCTCTCACCACCGTTCAGATCCATAAATGTATCCGCTTCTTCGCGTATACGCTTTTCGAGATAGCTCTTAACAGACATTCCTCCGCACATACTGTAGAAGCTCTGTATCTTGCTGTTGAACTCAGACATGGATTCAGAAATAACATTGTCATCCGCACATCTCATCTTCAAAAGCTCTTCGTGGCTGAGATCCAGCATCCTTTCCAGCGACAGCTGCTCATCTATGGAATCAGTTCCGTAGAGGGCTCCTCCGTCAGTACCCTGCACACAGGCGATGCCTGTTTTAAGATACTGCTTTAAAGGATGCATATCAAGTCTTGAAAGATTATTCAGTCTTACATTGGATGTGATCTGAAATTCAACCACTACCCCAAGAGTACGGATCTTCTCTAAAAGCTTCTGACCCTTATCTGTATTGAGATCCGCTGTATAAAGGCCATGGCCTATTCTCATATGTGGGAATTTCTGACCTTCCTCCAATGCTTCCTCTACACAGCTGATACTGTTATAAACATTGTCAGGGAGGGAATCGTTTTCACCTGCATGTATACGGACAACATAGGATGGTATATCCTTTGCGATCTTTACAACAGCAGCTATAACAGGTTTTAACTCCAGTATATCGTTTATCTCTTCACCGACAAAATCGCTGCCTGCCACGTATGGGTCTACGGCTACGGCCTTAAGGACCTGCAGATTCTCAGTAAAATAATTCCCGTGAGCCACCTGATCCTTGACAATAGTAAGGGGTATACGCCTGAGTGCGGCTAAAAATCTTATAGTAACTCCCGTTTCCCTGGTGATCTTCGGCATAACCTCATGGATCTGCTGTAATGTTTCTGCAGCCTCGGTTTTTTTCACCAGCGCTGTATCTGACATCTCAGCGTATGTGATTCCGTTATTCCGGTAGTTTCTTGCCACCCAGAGAAGTCCATCCTGGAACAAGGTATTGTCAGCATAATCGGGATTTCTTCTGTCGAGATCCATCTGCTTAAGTGCATCCACGATGTCCTTGTCAGGTATCTCATCAATGTTCTCTATCTTTATTTTTTCCTTTGCCGCTGTTCCTTTTGTAAATACATATCTGTAGATATAGACCTTTTCAAGATTTGTAAATACAGCCTGTCCATCCTTCATGACCGCAAGTGAAGCCCGGATTCTGGGGATATTGTATCTGCTTCCGGCAATGTTTCGAAGGATCAGATCCGCAAAATTGATCTCGGTATTGTCATCGATACGCCGGTCAAGATACTTACCCTTCAGTCCGCTGTTCCTGAAATTTACGGCAACCTCGGCTCTCTGTTTTTCCAATGCCTCTCTCTGCTCCGGAGTGATCTTAAGTCCAAGCTTTTTTATGTAGTAGTACGGATATCTGATCTGATGATGTATTCCAAGTGCTATCAGCACATCCGGGCTTAAATTAGCGCTTCTGTGGGTATGCAGATCGGAATGGAACTTGACTTCCTCCCGGATATAGGTCTTAACCAGAGTCTTATTTATATCCAGAGCATAATCCTTGGTCTGGCTCATAAGGGTTTTTGCGATAGCAGGAATGTATGCCTTTCTTTCGATAGTGCCGTCGGGATAGATATTGGCACACTTGGTATTACCCAGTCTCAAAATGTAGACCTTCTGATATTCTCCGTTAAAATAGCAGGGCACACTTCCTTCTATTACCTTAAGTCCCTCTGCATTAAAGCTTATGGGAAGATTGCAGACCTTGGCAAGATTTGTTATCAGATTGCCTGTGCCATGATTTGGTGTCTCCAAAATGTAGGACATACCGCTCTCACTCTGATTCAGAGTAACTATTACATCCTTTTCCTTGTCCAAATAAAATTTTCCAAAATATGTCATATGCTCATCCTTTACCTGTACATGACCTGATAAAATCCATCCTAAAGTGCCAGCTCATCCAGTGTACTTCCGTATGAAGGCAGAAAATCCCGAAGAAAATCATCAACTTCAGGATACTTCTCCTTCATTTCATTAAGTGCCTTCAATGTTGATTGTTTAGCAGTAATAAACTCTCTGTTGCCGGAGTTTTCCTCTTCGATACATTTGATCAATGCGGAGATCTTGTCAGCAGCCTTTACAAGCTTTCGCATGTATATTTCATTTTCATCATCCTTACTGCCGTTAAATATCTCATCAAAATAGGGCCTCAGATCCTCCGGCAGCCTCTCAAGCAGGCTGTTCTCCGCGATATGTTCCAGGGACTTATATGCACCGGTTATTTCTTTATTGAAATATTTCACCGGTGTGGGCATGTCTCCTGTGATGATCTCCGAGGCATCATGATAGATTCCTATAAGTGCCGCTTTCTCTCCATCCAGCTTCCTGCCGTATCTCACATTTCCTATTATACACAGTGCATGTGCTATCATGGCAACCTCTACTGCATGTTCGCTCAGATTCTCCGGTCTGGAATTCCTCATCAGTGCCCATCTCTCTATATACTTCATTCTGGAAATGGTCGCAAAAAATGTATATCTGTCCATAATTATCCTCTTGATATCTCTAAAATCGACATTGAACCAAAAAAATGTTCTGTATACTCATAATTCTCATTCTTACAGAACAAACCTGAAAACATGGTACTTATATCTCTCATTCCTTTTTATTATTGCTTATTTTTCTTCGGTAATAATAATTCCGATGTTTTCTGTCGATGATAAATATAAATTCCACCTAACAATAAGCAAAAATAAACAAAAATTTAATATATTTAAACGTTCATAAATTTTTACTAAATTCTTACCTAAATTACCTGTTGTAATGTTTTTTCTTTTATAAAGGAGATAATTTATGTGTGCAGAAGAACGTAACCAAATCTATAAAAAATGGAAAGACGAATATCAATCCAGAATGGAAAGGCAAATCCACTTTCAGAGTCTTCATAAGAATTTCCTGTACGGCTATGCCTTGATCCTGATATTTATGATTGGTGCTATATTGATATCCAACGATTATGCACAGTTCGATTTTGATGAAGCTGTTTACGTTTATCAGATATTCATCAATTCTTGTCCGCTGTTTATATTGATTCTTGCCGTATATGAGCTCATCTTTTACAGACTCATACCCGATCCGAACATGATCGAGATAGATGATTATTACGTTTTTCTTTCACACGATGAATTTACCAACCTTACCAAGGTCATGGCCATCTCTAAAAATGAACATTACAAAGTCAGGGATATTCTTGCAAGTGATACTATAAAAGACAAGTGTATAATCATAGGAAGCTGTAATCTTTCATAAACCATCAGGCACTTTCATCACATATATTGCGATTGAAAGTGCCTGTTTTTTATTACAGCTTCAGCTTTTTAGCCTTTCTGTTTCTTATTGTTTCAACTATATTAAGCTTTTTCTTCTCATCCTTGGGCATAACTTTCCCGTCCCAGGCATTAAAAATCTCCATCATCCTGCCGGTTAACTGGCCGATAGTCAGCCGGGAAGCCTGATCGATGTACTCCGCAAGCTCTTCATCTGCAGTAATCTTGTCTATCTGCCACTCGGCATCCCCTATGGAAACAAATCCGTCATCTATAATATTTTTCTCTTTATCGATGATATCAAATGTCTCGCCATCACCTGCAACAACATAGTAGATACCATGCTTTATGCCGACAATTCCGTTTTTATATTCTTTTAATTTTGCCATTTCATCCTTTCCTGTCCCACATGGTAGGTTTCTGCGCTATTCCATCGTAATCGTTTACCAGACTCGCAAGTAAACGTTTATATTTTGTGGTCTTGGTATCCTCCGGTGTCGCATTGATCCAATCGTAATAATGTGACATATAATCAGTTGCCCAAGTGTCATAGGCATCAACACGTATCTGTCTTGGCTCAAGATTCTTTATGCAGGCATGATAGAGATGATCGATCTGATCTTCGTTAAAATCTTTATACAATGCCATATAGAACACTGGATATACAGTCTCATCAGCTCTTTTTTCTGCAAGCTCATCAGCATTGGCAGCTTCTACTATGACTTCCTCTACCCTGAGTTCTTCTTCCTTTTCTCTCTGCATCTGATCCTGCATGAAGAAAGACTCTTCGAGAGTCATCTGATGCGGCTCCATATCATCTACAATATTGTCAAAGTTTCCGTTGTACTCCGAATCCAGCATACTCTGGGTTTCTTTTAACTCACCGCTGGTCTTAGGAAGCATAAGGAACTTGATACGTACGGGTCTTCTGTACTTCTTACCCATGGCATCAGTTTTCAATGCCTCATAATTGATCTTTATGTCCGTATAATGATTTATCTCTTCTCTTGCGGGTGCGAGAACATCACGTTCGAAAAATGAGAACTTCAGCCAGCTCTTTGGAATCTTTGCAACGTTTTTTCCCTTTTTGTTAGGATCCGGTTCCCAGTCAGCTATCTTTCTCATGAAGTCATTGTCCGTACCGGTTCCGAGTTCAAAGGTCCAGGTCTTGTTATTAAACTGATATGATCTGAGCAGGTCAAAAATTCGCGGAGAGTACTTGTGTGTCATGAGAGAAGTTTCTTCAAGTCGCGGAGCGATATAATACTTCTCCTTATCTGTCATAAGGTTATACAGAAAAGGAAACATATCCTCATGAAACTTTATCTCAACATCTCCGCTGCCCGGATCCATATGTACAACATTGAGCCAGTGAACCATGGCTTCTTTTCCACTTTCCAATGTTATCCACCAGGTCTTCTGTCCGATATCGTTAAGTATGGCCTTTGTGTTCGTATAGCTCAATTTATTGGCCGAAGCACTTCTGTGAATTATCTGCTGAAACTCGCTGCAGTTAAATGTATAAACTGTATTGATATCATCGGTTGGCTTTATCTTTGATATCAGATAGTTTACAGCTTTACTTTCTACCAGGGACAGAGAAAACTTTCCTTCCTGAACCATCTTTGTGCTTTTGGCAACCTGTTGCTTACGAGCTTTTTCTATACCATGACTCATAAAAATAAAAACTCCTATATAATAATAAAAGTTGAGTGAATGTACGGTACCTTCTCACAACGTAATCCTGTATTCAGCCACAAGTTTTATGGAAACACTGAATATATAGTGTTCCCATAAGGTTCTGGTATCATGATAATACAATTATTATAAAACAGCTACCGTATTTCTACTCAACTTTGACGTATATTCCCTCAACTTTACACCGGAATTAACCATTCCCTCTTTAAAAGTTGAATGATTTTACGGGCATATTCTATCACTGTCCGTAAAATTACTCAACCCTCATTTCTTCTTTTATTAGAAAAAACTCGTATAAAAACTCAACTTACCCACTGTTTATACCGTACAATCTCTCAACTTTCGATGCATATAAGCCTCAAAAAACCGCCTTTTTTAGCCATTTTTTTCATCACTCAGTCTGCCCGTAAAATTAATCAACTTTCAGAATGAATTCCTGAATTTTGAATCTGTATATCACCGTAAAATAACTGTCTTTACCGTACATTTACCCTATCCACCGTAAATTCACTCAACTTTTATTCGGAATCTCATCACTATATGCTGCATACAAGATAAAAAATGATGTAAGGGTCATCGGTAAGTGGCAAGTACTTTTGATACTCACCTCATAAATAGCCGGAATGGTTCGAATATTCCGTATATTCCCTCAACTTTCAAATCACATACTGCCTGATAAACCACGTATTTTCGCCATTTATATCAGATTTTCCCTTCCCGTAAAATTAATCAACTTTCAGCTTCTAACCTCCGGTACCGGACCATATATCTTCGTAAAATCCCTTAAATATCCCGTATAATTGCTTTATTCACCGTATGTTAACTCAACTTTAGATGAACTTTTGTTCTGATTCAGGGCTAAATTTTCTATTTTTCCCGTATAAAAGTTCAACTTTGCTCCTCTGCCGGTAATTTTTCACGTTATGATGTTAAAATTACACTTATTCCGTATGATCACTCAACTTAGTACGCTTTTTAACGTATAATCACTCAACCTACCGTACAAATAATCTACTTTCACAGGTATTTTTTGTATTTACCGTATATTATCTCAACTTTCCCGTAGATGTACTCTACCCTTTCCGTAGATTGACTCACTTTATTCCGTATGAGCGCTCAATTTTCGACGTATGAGGACTCAACTCTGGCCGGTTTTCTTCTATAAGATGATAAAATAAATAAAATATATATATATTAATATAATCTACTACTACAATAATCTCTGTAGGAGTTGAGTGATTGTACGGTCCCTATTTAAGATGGTTTAAAAAAAAAACGGATGAATATAAAACTCATCTGGGTAATAATCGATTCTCAGGAAGATAATCAATTCTCATCTATCAATGCTTTAAGATCATCAATTATGGCTTTGATTTTCTGGATATCATTTTTTGTAAACTGATAACCTCTTTTTTCCTTACGTTTTCCAAGCTTTACGACATTGTCATTTATTTTTGACAGCATTTCATTAACAGCGATAGGTGCTGAAATACCGATAGTTTTGTTTATCTGTTCAGCATCAGCCTCCTTGGCATCTTTCAGAATCTTCTGGAATTTTTCTGCTTTTTCTCTTGCTCTTCGAAGCTGAGCCTGCGTATTTATCAATTCCTGAGAGGCTGTTTCATTGGTGTCGGTTTCTTCATGCACCAAGGACTCAAGCTCAATTGTTTTATTTTTTAAACGTGCGATTTCCGCTTCCTGTTCTTTTAATTTCTGCTCATTTTCCTTAAGACGTTCTTCTGCCAGTTTTTGAGCCTTCTGATTTTCTTCATCCTGAGCCTTAAGCTGCTGATATTCGTCTTCAGTTACTGTTTCGTTGTGTTCGTTTATATAATTCAGAATATAGGTCTGTACTTCAATGCTTCTTGAAGCGTACTGATTTGCCTGATTGATGGTTATTTTTTCGTCATCCAGTAAATTTTGCAAACCTACTATAAGATTCTTATTGATGGAATCATATTTTCGTATCTGTCGGGATGAAATAGAAAGCTTATCGGCGATTCTGTCATAAAGTTTCTTCTCAATGCCTCTTTTCAGGAGTAATTCCATCAGTCTGGCCACACGTTTTCTCATGTCTCCGGGGTGAGATGCTTCGGAAACTGCATCATAGTTCATGAGAAGATTAAGTTCTTCAAGATCTGACCATGGAATATCATCTCTTAAAATTAATGCAGGTATTTTTCTATGCATGAAGGATGCATCTTCAGTAAGTATCATACCAAATGCTGCATATCTTCGGTGTCCTGATACGATTACATAGTTACCTGTCGGACGTCCTGTTCTTGTTTCACCACCGTCAAATTCACGTGCAATAACGATTGCGGACTGAAAGCCGTTTCGTTTAATATTTTCAGCAAAAACATCTATATCAGTATCATCAATGTCTCTGTTATCCGGAAATGGTACAAGCTTTTCATACTGTATCATCTCTATTTTTGATCCGTTTCCGAGATCCAGACTTACTGTATCAAGTTTTTTCTGTAAATTTTGTAACATTATAGGTTTGTTACCATATCCTAAAGGTGCCTGATCTTTCTTTGACGCCATTATATTTTCCATCCTTTATATGTTAAAAATCTGTATTATGATCTGAGATCCATTTCAAATCTTGTTTTTGCGTTGGAATATTCACGTAATAGTTTTTTGTAATCGTCCAGATCAATGAGAGAGAGCTGTTGTGCCACATTTATATAATCGGTTCCGGCATTTGTCTTTTTGTCGTAATAATACACAGGCATATATCTGGAGAGTGATTCAGCGATATTGTTGTCATCTCTGATTACGGATTTTAATGCGATATTCTGGAACATGGAATCGTAGGCAGAATACTTCTGTTTAACCAGGGTAGTTCTTGCCTTTACATGTGCTAGCAATACTCCGATAATCTGTAATTCACTGTTGTAATCAGATTGTATTCTGTAATAATCCTCTATAACATCTGAGATTCCGTCATAAGAAAAGTTTGCTGAATCCACTGGGATGAGCACATAATCGGAAGCGATCAGTGACATATCGGAAAAGCTGTCTGAAGCAGGGTTGTTGTCAATTATGATTGTGTCGTAATCAGCTTTGATTTTATCAAGTACTTCCTTAAGACGATACAGATCCTTTTCCTGATAGCCGTTTCCGTAAAAGAACTGGTCCGGTCTTTTAACATGCTTGTTGTTTGGTAATACATCAACTCCAAAGTCTGAGTGAACGAGAACATCATCAATAGTTGCTGATCCAAAGAGAAGATCAGTGATATCGGGATTATCCTCATTAAATGCTCTGTACACCTGACTTGAATTACCCTGGCAGTCCATATCTACAATGAGAGATCTTTTACCTACCAATGCAGGTATACATGCAAGCTCGACACAGCTTGTTGTTTTTCCTACACCGCCTTTTTTATTAAATGCACATAATATGCTCATATTTCCTCCGTACAGATGTTTGGGAATAAATTTCTGATAATTTATTGTACCTCATTTTTTTCGTAAATAAAATATTTTCATACTGAATTTTTGAGTTTATCAGAGTACATAGTGATTTTAGGTTATCACTTATCAATTTTTTCAAATCTGTATTTCTGTTTAATATCAGGATATTTAATGTGATCGACTTCAGCCATGAACATATCATACGGGCGTACATACAATTTATGATCTCCATAAAGTGCCTGATAGACCATAAGTTGTTCTCTTGTTTCTGTATGCGTTGCCGGTCCGATTATTTTGTAAAGATACTCGGAGGTATTTTGGTCTGCTTTTTCCCTTTTAAAATGTTTAATAACATCTCCTTCACGAAATTTTCTGTTTTCTTTATCCAAATCGATTTCTCCTTTTTATGATCATATTTTTATCAGTATGTTTTATCAGTGTATTTTATTAGTATATATTGGTTTATCTTTTTTGATAGGTTTATGTTATTGATTTAAATTAAAATTATGTGAACAGGCTCAATGTATAGATTATATTTTCCATAGAGTGCATATTTCCCAAAAATTGAACTCAGTTCAAAAAATATCGGAGTCCTCCTATGAGATTTAAGATAGATCTTGTGAATTTAGTATATGATGTCTAATCATCTTATATAAAAAATATAGAAACATAGAAATAGTTGAAGGATATACCTTTTTAGATAGAATTTAACATACTTTTTTTGCGTATTTTGAGCATATACATTAGCGTGAAACATTAGAAGGAGAGAAGAGTAAAATGCACCAGAAGCACAATATATAGAGATCGGAGTTTGTTGCAAGTATATATATTGTGTTTGCTAAGTTCGTGAAACTTATTTTTGAAATGCGTGAAACATTATTTAAGATTATTTATGAAGACCGGAAAAAAGAGTGGATCTAAAAATTTTTTTTGTAAAAAGATCAAATGGTTCATCAAAAATAGCGTGACAGAACAGTTTCTGTCACGCTATAGGTTAAGAAGACTAATATTCATAGTCAGAGGTTCAATTTATCAATTCATTCATGAATTAACAGCACGTCTAAAAGATTTATGTGAATTATGAGCCGGCTTACTTCCTTTAATAAGAGAGAAAGATCTTTGGGATCTCTTACGGCGAACTCTTTCAACAGGTGAGGACTTGTACATAAAAAGAGATAATACGGCATCAAGGATGTAATAGCCTAAAGTGACGATCGCAACTACCAGGATTGAATTCATAATCATAATGTCCATTTTGCCCTCCCCATTATTAAATTCTTTGAATTAACTTAAAAATAAATTCGGCTGTGATAAGCCTGCTATAAGGAACTTATAAAAAATGTATAAAAAATATAAAAAAAGAAAGAAATGTAATAAATCTGTAAAACTATACTTATTTTAAGATTAAAAGCGCCTTAAATAAAGATTATACTAACGAAAAATATTCATAAAATAAGAATTTGTGTATTTTGTACAGTTTCAAGCTTTGGAATTGTGCAAATTTAAAAACACTATTGACACCGGCCTTTGAAGCGTGGTAGAGTTCACCACCGTTACAGGCGAAATATTATCGCCGTCAGATATTTATTTGTTTTTTGAACTGAGTTCAAGAAAGGAGTTAAGATTGAAAAGATTAGTTCAGTTTCTTGATGATTTTATAATGTGTGTTCGATTCGCAAATGAATATAGATGGAATAAGAATCTCCGTCAGTATATCATCAAGTGATTTAACATTGATTCATAATTACATATTATCCATGGAGAAGCCATTCGCTCCATTGCCGATAATTAATGATAATATGTAATTGACATAAATTGAGTACCTCGTTTTATACGATGTACGTGAAAGCTGCTTGAATACTCATCATCGCACAGGGTACGGATTATTAAATAATTAATGAAAGTATTGCCAGTATACTTTTCGCTAAAAGTAAATCAGAGCATAGATTACATTAATATATAAATCCCAGGTCAGACTTTTATGCCAGGAAGTTTGGTCTGGAACATTGGTTTCCTTGTATCCCCTTCAATATTTGGAACGACCTAAAATATTATCTCCTGAAATAATTTGTAATTATTTTGCTCGGAATTGTTCTTATATAATCTGTAGTTTTGGATGTGTGATTGATGAGTGATTGAAGCTTTAAAGAAATTGATTAATGCTTTGTTAAGCTAAAGAGGATGTGAACTCAGTTCACATCCTCTTTTTTTCATATATCCTGTCTTAGAATATATGTAAGCATTTCAATGAAAATGATCATTATGGCCTGTTGATCCAAAGATAGAAGACCACTTTGAGTTGATGGAAGTGAAATGGTATGAGAAAATCCAAGATTTTTGCTGTTTTTGACAGTATTGGTAACAAGCCAGAATCTGTCTGTGAGCTGAGCTATATCTTCTATTATAGACTGGTACGCCCTGACATCATGCAATACACTGAATATTATTACTGTTGAATTTTGATCTATCAGTTTTTCATAGTGCTCATAGGTAAGAAGATCGGATGCAGTCAAACAGGTTATGCCGAGATTAGTCAGATTCATGGAAAGTTTATCGCAAACTACCTTATTTCTGTAACGGCCAAGGGCGAATACTTTATCGGATTTTTTTATATGTCCGGCTAATTCTTTGATACTGGTATCACAAGAATCAGGAATAGTAAGAATTGCTTCGGAAAAAGCATTGGCAATTCTTGAAAGTGGTTCATCAGAAACTGATATCAGGTCCCTGGAACGAAGCCATGAATCCATTTCATATTTAAAATCCTTATATCCGTTGAAACCGAGTCTTTTACAAAAGCGAAGCATGGCAGAGGTAGAGACTCCGGCAAAACTTGCGATCTGAGTGATAGTGTAGTTATGTATGAGATCGGGATCTTTGATAATCAGGCTGTATAATTTGCGTTCGTTTGAAGTGTACGAATCCTTAAAATGCTCTAATGTTTCTATAATATTCATTATATTATCCTCGCAATTATGAATAAACACTAAACACGTGAATAATATAACAAAAAAGCATTGCAATATCTACATTGTGATGATAATATTCTCGCATAAAATCATGACTGTTTGACAAAATTGTCAAACGAGTTAATATGAGAGGAAAAAAAGTATGAAAAAGACAAACATTGGAAGAAAAGTAACTTCCGTTGTGTTAGCAGGAACCATGGTTGCAACAGCACTTGCAGCCTGCGGAACAAATGACACAGCACCTGCAACAACAGCCGCAGCAACAGAGGCTTCAGCACAGGAGACTACAACAGCCGCTGAGGTATCAGAGGGCGGTGGATCAGGTACATTCTCCGGAGAAGCTGTTGGACAGGGAGGTGCAAGTAAGCCTGTAAAGGTAACACTTACACTCGATGCAGGTAAGATTGCTGATGTAAAGATTGAAGCTGAAGGTGAAACACCGGGTATCGGAAGCAAGGCTATCGAAGAGCTTCCGGCAAAGATGATAGCAGGAAATACAGTTCAGGTTGATGCTATCTCAGGAGCAACAATTACATCAAAGGCAATTGTTGAGGCAGCCACAGCAGCACTTGCAGAAGCAGGACTTAAGCCGGAAGATCTCGAGTCAGTAGAGGTAGAGGCAGCTGCAGCACAGGCTGAAGACATGTCCATCGATACAGATATCGTAGTAGTAGGTATGGGTGGTGCCGGAATGACAGCAGCCATTACAGCAGCTGATGCAGGCAAGTCAGTAGTTATCCTTGAGTCACAGCCTATGGGCGGTGGAAACACTGTTCGTTCAACAGGTGGACTTAATGCTGCAGGAACTGAAGAGCAGAAGTCAAACGAGTTCACAGAGGCTGATGGTGTTGAGAAGACTCTCAAGACAGCTAAGGAAAAGTGGGCTGACAATGAGACCATCACAAAGCTTGCCGCAACTGTACAGCAGCAGTGGGATGCTTACAAGGCTTCACCGGAAGGATATTTCGATACACCTGAGCTTATGGCTCTTGATACAATAATCGGCGGTCATGGAATCAATGATCCTGAACTTGTTTCAACACTTACAAACGGATCAGCAGGAGCTATTACATGGCTCAAGGATCATGGCGCAGACCTTCCATCAGTTGGTGCAGCCGGCGGTGCATCAGTTAAGCGTATCCATCGTCCTGTAGATGATAAAGGAAAGACAAAGGCAGTTGGTGCTTACATCGTTCCTGTTCTTACTAAGAACGTTGAGGACAGAGACGGAATCGAAGTATACTACAACACAACAGCAAACAAGATCCTTATGGAGGATGGAAAGGCAGTTGGTGTAGTTGCAGAGGGTGAGACAGGAAATACTGTCACAGTCAATGCAAAGGCCGTTATTCTTGCAACAGGTGGTTTCGGTGGAAATCAGGAGATGGTTGTAGAGTTCAGACCTGACCTCAAGGGCTTCGTTTCAACAAATGCTGACGGTGCAAAGGGCCAGGGTATCAAGATGGCACAGGCTGACGATGTAAAGGCTGATGTAGTTGATCTTGACCAGATTCAGATTCACCCGACAGTTCATACCGATCCGGATGGAAATGCTCATCTTATTACAGAGGGTGTTCGTGGTGACGGTGCTATCCTTGTAAACAAGGAAGGAAAGAGATTCTACGACGAAGTATCTACAAGAGATAAGGTTTCTGCAGCCGAGATCGAGCAGACAGATGGTGTTGCATACCTCATCCTTGATCAGACAATGATCGACGGTTCAGCAGTATATCAGGGATACCTTGATGCCGGTTACGGTGTAAAGGGTGAGACATACGAGGAGCTTGCAAAGGCTATCGGAATTCCTGAGGATGCATTCAAGGAGACAATGGAAGGCTGGGCTAAGATCTGGGCTGATAAGGCTGATCCAGAGTTCGGACGTACATCATTCTCTAACGAGAACAGCCTTGATAAGGCACCTTACTATGCGATCCTTGTATCACCCGGTATCCATCACACAATGGGTGGTCTTAAGATCAATACAGCTACAGAAGTTATCAATACAGAAGGCAATGTGATCCCGGGCCTTTTTGCAGCCGGTGAGGTTACCGGAGGCGTACATGGCGGAAACCGTCTTGGTGGTACAGCTGTAACAGATATCATCGTATTCGGTCAGATTGCCGGTGACAGTGCTGTAAAGTACGTTGGATAATTAATAGAAGAAATCATCAGAGGAATGTGGAAAACCACATTCCTCTTTTTTTCGCGATAAGCCTGTCAAGCGCATACCGTGCTTGCACGGGTATGCATTTGACAGGCAACGCGGAATCGAACATCGGAGATGTGAGATAGGGGATAAGCCCGTCAAGCGCATACCGTGCTTGCACGAGTATGCATTTGACGGGCAACGCGGAATCGAACATCGAAGATGTGAGATAGGGGATAAGCCTGTCAAGCGCATACCGTGCTTGCACGGGTATGCATTTGACGGGCAGCTTATTTACATAAATACCTCAAAAGTTATATATTATATACAACAAAATTGGCCGTGGAGAATTTTCTTTGTGACAACAGCACAAAGAAATGGAAAAGAAACAGAAACTATTTTAGATTGTCTCTTTAGAGTAAATTCTGTTCAGTACATTGTGAAAAAACCTGCTAAATATAGCTTATGTAATTGAGGTAAGGAGATGAAGGAAGTAAAGGAAAGGAAGGAGGCACTGCAGATCATAGGTCTGGTGCTGAATCATGGCTCTGCAACAGCTTCCATGATAGCGGAAAATGTAGGTGTCTCTGAAAAAACCATCAGGAAACGAATCTCTTATGCAAATGACATTCTCAGGGACAATGATGCGGGAATGCTCATAGCGAGACCAAAGATCGGAATAGTATTAAACGGAAATCAGGATCAGAGAGGAAAAGCATTTGATCTTATCTATACGAAAAAGGACGATTCCCGGGATGAAAGCAACGAGAGAATGCTGGAGACACTGAGGATAGTTTTAAGATCGGTTCACAGGGATACCATCACCATCAATCATATTTCGGAAGAGCTTTATATGAGCCCTCCTACAGCTGCAAGAGAGATAAAGGAATGCAGGAAATGGCTGAGCGGTTTTAACATAGATCTTAATTCAGTCCGCAACAAGGGACTGGAGATAAGATGTACGGAACCTGACTACCGACAGGCAATGAAGGAGTATTTTTGCAAGCTCTGTGACTCCTCTGAGATCGACAGGGAGCTCAGGTTCTTTTTCCCGGAGATAAACATTGACCTGATACGGGAGTCTCTTATCTGGGTCGAGAATGAATGGAACCTTATCCTTACGGAATCCAGTTTTGCCGAGATTCTGACTTACCTCTGTATAGCCACTTTCGAAAATGTACGAAAAAAGCATGAGCTTAAGCTTGATTTACCGGAGGAGGATGTCTGCCGATATAACGAGTACAATTTTGCGGAAAAGGTTTTCAGGAAGGTAAATGATCATCTGGGGCTCTTGACGAGGGAGGAAGAGATACGATATCTGACGATACAGATTCTGTGTTCAAAAGTTATTTCTTCTGCCGGTGCTGATCCCATAAATATGGTAAGGGAATATGATCAGAAGCTTCGGGATTTTGTTAAGAGAACCATAACCGTAGTATCCGATGTGCTGAATACTGACCTCTCCGGGGATGAGAGACTGTATGAAGGTCTTCTCAATCATATAAGAGCACTGATTTTCAGACTTAAGTACGGACAGACTATAGATACCACGGTGAATTCATACATCAGAGAAAACTTTATCACTACTCTGAAGGTGTCCTGGCTTGTTTCAACCTTATTCGAAGAATATTTTTCTCTTTCCATAGGTGATGATGAGCTTAGTTACATAGCTCTTTATATACAGACGGCCATAGACTGCAGCAGAAGACCTGCTGAAGCTGTGCTTGTGACGGATCAGAACAGCTCTGTCACGAGACTTATACATGACAGGATACTCCATACTTCCATGGATATAGGGAAAATAGAGGATGTTACTGTACATCAGTTTTTGAAAAGCAGATGTCCCTCTGCAGAACTGGTCATATCTCTTGTACCTCTGGAGCGAAAGGACGAGAGGATTCTGGTGCTGAAGGATCCTTTTCATGAGAAGAACCGGGAAATGATACATGAAAAGCTGATGGAATTAAGAGCGAGAAGACAAGGGGAGAAGCCTCATTTCACCTCTGTCTGCCATCGATTGTTCGAACCGGACCTTATGATGACAGCTGTACATTATGAAAACAAGGAGGAGCTTCTCTATGATATGTGTAGTCTTCTGGAAAATAAGGGATATGTGTCACATGAGTATTATGCTTCAGTCATAAAGAGAGAAGGGGCTGCCAATACCGCTATCGGGGGAGATGTGGCCATACCTCATGGGGATATGAGCTTTACAAATGAGTCGAAGATAGTTGTGGCTGTTCTGGACCAGCCCATAGATTGGGGAGATGAAAAAGTGGATGTTGTATTCCTCCTTAATATCCTGATGAAATCTGAGGCGGAGGTCAGCAGATGGCAGGCATTCTACAGACAGTTCATCAGTCTTACGGATTCACATGAGGCCATAGTAAGGATGAAGAAATGCAGTAATCCTGTGGAACTGTACTGTTACCTGATGCAGTGAAAAGTATGCTGATACACATCTGAATATAAAAAGTCGTGAAGAGATAAGAACTGCTGATGGTGCAGTGATGTGTTGTCTTTCACGGCTTTTTTTTTGCGGAATAGATAAATAAAATTATTTCCTTAATGTGGAAACAGAAAATTGTTTTTCAACAGATCTGAAATGTTAAAATCTAGTTAAAGAAAGAGATGTTTTAAGTATAACTGAATATTCAAAAAAGAGATGTTTTAACTATAACTGAATATCCAGAATTGAAACAAAACGAAGAAACGGAGACTGAAAGGAAATAAGGATATCGGAAAAAAGGGGGTGGAGGTGATGGATCTTAGGGAAATACTGAATCCTGAGATTATAGATCTCAGGGTGAAAGGAAATACGAAGAGAGAAGTACTGGAAAATCTGAGTATCCATCTGTTGCAACAGGGATATATAGGAGATGTGAAACAGTTTGTTGATGATATATACCTTCGGGAAGCTGAAGGGCCTACGGGCATGGGAGATGGCCTTTCCATTCCTCATGGAAAATCTGAGACAGTAAAAAAGATAGGCATCGCCATCGGACGTACAGAGAATCCCATAGCCTGGGAGTCTGATATAAGTGACAGCGGATGGCAGGAGACAAGTCTTATATTTCTGTTTTGTGTAAGCGTAGATAACTCCTATGCGGAGAATCATTTGTTGCTCCTCAGTGAGCTTGCGGGAAAGCTTGGAGACTGCGGACGTGTACAGAGTCTGCTTTCCGCAGAAACTGCTGATGAGATAATAGAAAAGCTGGTTTCCGAAAAAGCCGAATATGAATGTGATAAGTCAAGTGAGGAAGAGATCGTGGAGCTTGATATCGCATTGTAATAAGTGAAAAAAAGAAAAAGGAGGTGAAGAGGTGAATATCGTAGGCATTACCGCCTGCACAGCAGGTATAGCACATACCTATATCGTTGCGGAAAAGATACAAAAGGCAGCGGAAGAAGCAGGCAACAGGTGTAAGATCGAAACACAGGGAACTGTGGGAGTACAGAACAGTCTTACGGCACAGGACATCGCAGAGGCGGATGTGGTGATAGTGGCGCATGATATCCAGGTACATGGGCTTGAGCGCTTCAAGGGAAAACCTACTGTAGACATTCCCATCAGCGTGGCGATGAAGAGTCCTAAAAGTTTGATAGCGACTATACAGAAAAAACTGGCAAAGTGAGTGTCAAAAACCGATATCGAATCGTTTCGCACATTGTGCTCACACGATTAGCCCGCATTTGTGCAAGAACAAGCAGGGGAGATATTTGTGACACTTATATCATAAAATAATGGAAGGGGAAGTAAAAATGAGTATTAAGGAATTAAAGAAACATTTGATGACAGGTATTTCCTACATGATTCCGATGGTAGTGGCAGGCGGTATGCTGGGAGCTTTTGCAAAGCTTTTCGGAACCTACAATATCGGAAGTCTGGGACCGGAAGCCGGAGCCACGGCATTTTCAAATCTCAATGCCTTTACATGGACAGAGTTCTGGTGGGCCATCAGCAAGCTTTCGGATTTCGCCATGAGCTTTGCGGTTCCTGTCATGGCTGCGGGAATTGCCTATTCCATGGCTGACCGTCCCGGAATCGTTCCCGCTTTTGTGATGGGTTATGTGGCAAATCAGGCTAAGGCCGGCTTCCTGGGCGGCATGCTCATGGCCTTTATCGTAGGCTTCATAGTTAACTGGATGAAGAAGTGGAAGCTTCCCAAGGTTCTGGAAAGTCTTAAGCCGGTAATGCTTATCCCGGTGCTTTCCACTTTCCTGTCAGGCATGTTTTTCTTCATGGTGGTATGTCACCCCATGGCAGCTGCAATGACAGCTATACAGATGTGGATTCAGTCACTTTCCAACGGTTCACTTTTCATCATCGGTGCGGTTATCGGAGGCTGCATGGGCTTCGATATGGGCGGTCCCATCAACAAGACAGCTTCCATGGCTGCCAATGCCTTGTTCGCTGACAACCCTGAGGGCATCGGCTCCGCAGCTGAGTCTGCAAAGATCATAGGCGGTATGACACCTCCTATAGGTATCGGCATCGCAACTCTTATTGCCAGAAAAAAGTTCACGGAGGAAGAGAGAAATGCAGGACTTTCGATGATTCCTATGGGACTTTGCTTTATAACAGAAGGTGTTCTTCCCTTTGCAGCCAATGATCCTCTCAGAGTCATTCCTTCATCCATGATAGGTTCAGCCATCGCGTCTGGTCTTGCCATGGCTTGGGGATGTCATACACCTGCGGCTCACGGAGGAGTATTCATCCTTCCTGTAACAGAGAGATGGTATATGTTCGTTCTTGCGCTTATCATCGGCTCCGCAGTTACTGCAGTATCCTATGCGTTCCTGAGGAAACCTGCTTCAGAAGAGTCTGTAAAGGAAGAAGAGGTAAACGATGAGCTTGAAATCGCCATCAATGTTTAAAGCTTAAATTTAAAGAAACTGATTGTACATATATGAACCATCAGCCTTTTCCGGCGGAGACAGGGAAGCGGATATTACACTATTGCCCCGGAAGGCTGATGGAACATGAAGGGGATATTATGTTCGTTTCTATGAAAGATATACTGGAGCATGCCAATGCTCACAATTACGCAGTAATGGCGGTGAACAGTGTAAATATGGAGATGGCGAGGGCTGTTATCGAAGCTGCTCAGGAAAAGCACTCGCCTATAATCATAAACTTAGGCGTGGGACAAATGAAGAAGCTGGCACATCCCACGGAAATGGTGCCTATGATACGTGAAATGGCAGAGAGAGCTGACGTGCCTGTAGCATTGAACCTGGATCACGGGGCAAGATTCGAGGACGAGGTTTCTGCCATGAGGTATGGCTTCACATCGGTAATGATAGACTGCTCTGCTCTTCCCTATGAAGAGAATGTGATCCGTGTGGCAAATGTTGTCGCCCTGGCTCATGCAAAGGGAATCGCGGTAGAAGGCGAGCTTGGTCATGTAGGACAGGCTTTTCAGGGGGATGACGGAAAGATGGATCTCTATACCGATGTTGCCCAGGCGAGAGACTATGTTGACCGTACCGGTGTAGACGCACTTGCAGTTGCTATAGGTACTGCACATGGGGACTATCCGAAGGGGATGACACCGAGGCTTGATTTTGAGAGACTGAAGGAGCTGAAGGCGGAGCTCAGGATGCCTCTGGTGCTTCATGGCGGTTCAGGCTCCGGAGAGGCAAATATCCGTAGGGCAGTTGAATGCGGTATCAATAAGATCAATGTCTGCACCGATGCATTTCATGCGGCGGAGGATGCTATGAAGGCAATATGGGCTGAGAATCCGGCTGCAAACTATCTTGAGATCATGGCTGCAGCCGAGGCCGCAGTGAAGAGATTTGTCATGGATTACATAGACATGATAGGTTCAGCAGACAGGTACGGATATGGTGATTATCTTGCAGAAAAAGAAGAGATAGTGGTACTGAAGAAGACGGGGTGAAATTCGGTTCTCTGCTTCTTTGATGTTTTGTCAGTTAAGAAGTTACCGGAATTACAGTCACTGGATCAGGCAGTATAGAACAGTGTGGAACAGGTTGTCCGAATACAGGAGAAAATAATATGTTGAGATTTATTATAATGCTGATGATTCTTATAGCAGGACTCGGAAGCCTGCTTCAGGCCAAGCTGGAGTTCGCAAAAAGACAGCGTACAGAGCCTGACAATAAGTGGAGCTGCAGGGAGCAGATCTGGAGACGCACAGGCTATTTCCTCTGCGCTCTTGATTTCATAATCGCCGGATTTATCGATTTTTGATATCAAACAATTTGCGGTACTCTTTCTTATCTTCTTGGAAGAGATCTGGCTGAACTGTGATATGATATACCCTCAAAAATAAAATACGGTAAGGGCAGTTACATTAGATGAGATAATCATTGATTTGCTCCCTTCCGGGCAGACAGGATCATAATATGATCTTTTACTGTCCGGAAGGGGGCTTTTCTTTTAACATTTATTTTGAATAGTTGTGATTTCTGTGTTTTTTTGTTGATAGTCTATTGACCCGAAACCGGGTGTAAGCTGTAGATTTCAGTATGACCGATAAAGAATTATATCAATGGGAAAAACAGAGGGGGCTGTCTTAGCGGACAGCTCCTTTCCTATTGGATGAATCGGATGTCACTTGTTCACAAAAGTGTACTTTTGACACTCACACTATGAAAAATGGCTTACTATGTGATACATTTAGTAAATAAATTCGAAGCAGAAAAGGAGTTTCACATTTACGTTAACGAAATCCGGTTTACAAGGATTGACATAAGATAAATAACTATGAATTTACACTTTATACCTATTTCAGATCTAAAGGAAGACAATGTTTCCATCTATTCACAGTACAAGGAAAACCAGCTTGTCCATTACAACGAGCCTGAGCTGGGGCTTTTCATAGCTGAAAGTCCCAAGGTCATATTCAGGGCACTGGACGCCGGCTATGAGCCTGTGTCGTTCCTTGTGGAGGATAAGACCATAGAAAGCAGGGAAACTTCAGAGCTTTGGGAGAAACTGCGTGAGATGACATCACAGGAGGATTTTCGGATACCTGTGTATGTTGGAGACATGAAGCTGCTTTCTCAGATCACAGGCTTCAAGCTTACAAGAGGCGTGCTTTCAGCCATGAAAAGAAAGAAGCTTCCCGATGCAAAGGAGCTCTGTAAGGATTTCCGTCGTATAGCGGTTCTTGAAAATGTTGTGAACCCGACAAATGTGGGAGCTATCTTCCGATCGGCAGCAGCCCTGAATATCGATGCGGTTCTTCTCACATCAGGCTGCAGTGATCCTCTGTACAGGCGTGCTGCAAGAGTAAGCATGGGCACAGTATTTCAGATCCCGTGGACGTATATTTCGTCTGACGGGACAAATCAATTCTGGCCGGAAAGGGGAATGAAACTGCTTAAATCTATGGGATTCAAAACTGCGGCAATGGCCCTCAGGGACCGGTCCGTAAGCATTGACCATCCGGAGCTTATAAAGGAGCCGAAGCTTGCCGTCATTCTCGGTACAGAGGGTGAGGGGCTCATGAATGAAACCATTGAAACCAGCGATTATGTGGTGAAGATTCCCATGTCTCATGGGGTGGATTCTCTTAATGTTGCCGCCGCCAGTGCTGTGGTGTTCTGGCAGCTGGGCCAGAAGGGCGTGCAGGGTTTCTGAGGTTGTTTCCCTGAAGGCCATCGGCAGTCAGGTTGGAATGGAAATTATGGTGACAGATGACACGGGGCCCCGGGCACGGAGTGACATGTCATAACAGATGATAATAAAAAGGAGATTGATATGGATTTTAGAGGAAAGAAGATTGACGATCTTATCGTCACCCTGGATTTTGCAGACGGTACTTCAGCGGACTATGGTGTACATAAGTATTTCCGCTTTGAAGGAAAGGAGTATTTTGCCATGCTTCCTTTGATCGGGAAGAACCGGCTTGATCATAC
>DFGZ01000063.1 GCA_002371295.1 Oribacterium sp. UBA3737
ATCTTAACATCCACGCTGATGCAGCCCGTATGGAAGAGATTCTTTCAGCTTTGACACCTTACATCATTTCAGAATAATCCATATCGTAGCATTGTAAGGATGAATTAACAAGTATCAAATGAGTGCGTGATTCTGCGCACTCATTTTTTTCGATGTTCCTCACAAAGAAAAGGAGTTCTATGCAATACCAAAGCTTTCTTATCAAGTATGCAGAGATAGGTACAAAGGGGAAAAACCGTTATGTGTTTGAGGATGCCCTTGTCCATGACATTCGCAAAAAGCTCGAGCGCGCCGAGGGCGACTTCAGAGTATATCGCGAGCGCGGCCGTATCTATGTAACAGTTAAATCAGAGTCCTACGACTATGACGAGACCATCGACGCTCTTCAGCACGTTTTCGGCATAGTTTCCATCTGCCCTATGATCCAGATGGAGTCAACCCACGAATACAGCGAGCTCTCGGCAAAGGTTCTTGAGTATTTCGCAGAGGTTTACGGAGACCGCAAGCTCACCTTCAAGGTGACTACCAGACGTGCAGACAAAGAGTTCCCTATGCAGTCAAACGAAGTTGATGCAGAGCTCGGTCACGACATCCTTGAAAAGTTCCCTAACACTTCCGTCGATGTACATAAGCCGGAGGTAACCGTTCATGTAGAGATCCGTCAGTTCATTAACATTTACTCCGAGATTCTTCCGGGTGTAGGCGGTATGCCTCTCGGAACAAACGGAAAGGCCATGCTCCTTCTTTCAGGAGGAATCGACAGCCCTGTTGCCGGTTATATGATCGCCCGCCGCGGAGCTATAATCGAGGCCACATATTTCCATGCACCTCCATATACTTCAGAGCGTGCGAAGCAGAAGGTTGTGGATCTTGCCAATGAAGTAGCTCTCTACTCAGGTGCCATCGCTCTTCACGTTGTAAACTTTACAGATATACAGCTGAAGATTTACGAGAAGTGCCCTCACGAGGAGCTCACCATAATCATGCGTCGTTACATGATGCGTATCGCTGAGGCCATTGCCGAAAAGCGCGGATGCATTGCACTTATCACAGGCGAGTCCATCGGTCAGGTAGCAAGCCAGACCATGCAGTCTCTCGTTTGTACAAACGAAGTATGTAATCTCCCGGTTTACCGTCCTGTCATTGCCTTCGACAAGCAGCAGATCGTCGAGGTTTCACAGAAGATCGGAACCTACGAGACTTCCATCGAGCCTTTCGAGGATTGCTGCACTATCTTCGTTGCAAAGCATCCTGTAACAAAGCCTCTTCCTGAGAAAATCAGAAAATCAGAACAGATAGTTTATGATGAGATGCTTCCTCTGGTTGAAAAAGCCGTTACTGAAGCCGAGCTCATCTGGTGTGACGGAAGAAAGCACTGAGACATATTGATCGAGCAGGGTTAAACGCCCTGCTCGATTTTTCGTTTGCTGTCATATGTCTGCTCCTGCAGGATCGGAGGACGCACGGCAGCCTAATCGCGGATAAAGAAAATGCAAGGGCGGGTGCCGGCTCACTCGGTTGAAAGTACATCCCGCTTGCCATGTTCGTACCTGATCGAGGATACAGAAAATGCAAGGGCGGGCGCCGGCTCACTCGGTTGAAAGTACATCCCGCTTGCCATGTTCGTACCTAATAGCACTTACGTGCGTCAGGATACGTACATGCCTTCACGGTCTGTTCTTTCAACTCGCAAGCCTTGGCGTCCATCCCTTGCATTTTCTTTACTTTATCGGCATCATTCCGGTCGAAGGAGTCGGATCTGTAATAGCCCGGAAACATCCATTTAAATGCGTTAATCCGAAGAAGGTATAATCCAGAATCGGGTTATCGTAATCACTTCTTACGGGCTGTCACATTGACCCATTCACCCTGATGATTCACTTCAAGCACTTCCCAGATATCCTCATGGGCCTTGAACGCATCCAGCACTTCCTGCTCACGCTCGTTGAGTATACCTGAGGTGATAAAAAGACCATCCTTATGAAGCAAAGGTCCCACCTCTCCTGTGAGGAGCACGATAACCGGCGCCAGGATATTGGCTACCACTATGTCGTATTTGCCGAGCCCCATGCGGGTCTTCACTTCTTCATCTCCGATAACATTGCCCACAACCATATCGAATCGGTCTTCTGTAAGGTCGTTTGCTTTCAGGTTATCATGTACAGCAGGCACAGCCTCTTCGTCGAGGTCTGTTCCGTATACATGACCGGCTCCCAGCTTTAAAGCCGTAATGCCGAGGATACCGGAGCCTGTTCCTATATCAGCCACCTCCGAGTCCTTCTCCATGTATTTCTGGAGCTGACGGATACAAAGCTGTGTAGTTTCGTGCATGCCCGTACCGAATGCAGTTCCAGGATCAATCTCAATCAGAAGCTTGTCCTTATGCTCCTCCGGAACCTCTTCCCAGGTAGGCTTAATGAGAATATCTCCCACTGTAAACGGATGAAAGAAGGTCTTCCAGTTATTTATCCAGTCCTTGTCCTCTGTCTCTGATGTCTCGATGCTTCCGGAACCCACGTTGCAGTAGTTTCTCATGTCGGAGATCATCTCCTCAACTTCCTCAAGAAGCTTCTTAAGCTCAGCCGGAGTGTAGACATTGGAAGTATTCGGCATATAGCTTGCATCCACAGAAGGGTCCTCCATATATTTTTTCGCCTTTTCGATTCTGTCCTGCTTGTCTTCAGGAGATAAAACCTCAACGTAAAAGCTTACGTCTGCAAGTCCATCATCAGGTCCCATATCAGGAAGAATGTCTATGAACATGCCCTTTGTGTCTTCCTCGGAAAGAGGAATCTTATCCTCAATCTGAACTCCGTCAAGACCAAGCTCCGCAAGATTCGCACTAAGAATGTCTTCCGCCTCAGTCGTCGTATGTATAGTAAATTTTCTCCAAACCATAAATAACCAATCGCCTTTCCATATATCTCTTTACAACCGGCTATGCCGATGTAAGTCTCCATCGGATCGCAACGGGATTTTCCGACTTAATCCCTTTAATATAGCCGTCATCTTATCCATTTAATATAACATCAAAATCTGGTAAATCTTCTCAGCACAGGGACCAGCTCATTAAGAGCTTCCATGCAGATATCCACCTCTTCCTTCTCATTGAACATGCCGAAGGAAAATCTGATGGTGGAATCCAGCAGTTCAGGCCTTACACCTATAGCTTTGAGAGTTCCTGATATTCCGGGATGGTTTGAGGAGCATGCAGACCCTGAACTTACATAAATGCCCTTCTCCTCAAGAGCATGAAGGAGAACCTCTGCACGTACCTTCTCGAAGGAAACGGACACGATGTTCGGAGCCGACGCTTCACCTCTCTCAGAATTAACAGTCACTCCCGAAATCTTGGATACTTCATCGATGAAGTAGTTCTTGATATCCATTATCCGTTTGATTTTTTCATCATGGTCCTTGTAGGCAAGCTCTGCTGCCAGACCCATGCCTGCGATTCCAGGAACATTGTGGGTTCCGGAACGCATGTCTTCCTGCTGTCCGCCGCCATAGATCATGGGTCTCAGGCGGATTTTTTCATCCACATAAAGGAAACCGATGCCCTTGGGACCGTGAATCTTGTGACCTGACACTGAAAGCATATCTATATTCTGCTTCTTCGGGCGGAGAGTAAGTTTTCCGTAGGACTGGATGGCATCCGTATGGAACCAGGTGTTGGGATTACACTCCTTAACTATCCTTCCTATCTCCTCCACCGGCTCGATGGCGCCGATCTCGTTATTCACATGCATGATGGAAACAAGGATGGTATCGGGTCTGATGGCTGCCCTCAGGTCATCAAGGCTGATATGTCCTTTACTGTCCACAGGAAGGTAGGTTATCTCATAGCCAAGCTCCGCCAAAGTGTCCAGCGGTCTGTAGATAGCCGCATGCTCCACCTGGGAAGAAATAATATGTTTTCCCTGCTTACGCTTTGCCAAAGCCGTTCCGAAGATAACTGTATTGTTGGACTCTGTTCCTCCGGATGTAAATATGATCTCTCTGGGCTTTACCTTCAGTGTATCAGCCACCTGCTGACGGGCATTACGGAAAATTTTCTCCGCATCAAAGCCTTTTGTGTGTTTGGAAGAGGGATTACCGTAATCCTCTTCCATGGTTCTCTTCATAAGCTCTGCAACCTCAGGATATACCCTTGTGGTAGCCGAATTATCAAAATAAATCTCTCTCATATATTCCTTTCCGAAATATGTATATTTCACTGTGAACCCGGTGCTTCTTTGTTTCGTCTTTTCAGGCCATAACATCTACACAGTTATATGAGTCACTATGTAAAATACCGGTCTTTTCCGGTTCTGTATTTCCCTATTCTTCTGCTGCCTTGGCTTCAAGCATGAGCATAAGTACACTAAGGCTCGTTATGGCAGCTGTTTCCGTCCTGAGTATCCTCTTTCCCAAGGTAACAGGCTCTATTCCATGCCGGAGGGCATCTTCGACCTCCTGCTCAGAAAACCCTCCCTCAGGGCCTATGAATACAGCGATTTTTCCATGCTCCGGCAGCTTCTCCAGCTCTTCCATAGTATGCTTTATGCTTTTTGCATTCTCATAGGGTATAAGCTTAAGATCAAAGTCCTTCACATATTCCATTGCATCTTTCCACTTCATAACCGGAAAAACCTCCGGGATGATGGAACGCTTCGACTGCTTCGCCGCAGCCTCTGCTATAGCCTGCCAACGTTCAGTTTTTTTCTGAGCGCGTTTCTCATCAAGCTTTATGACTGTATTTTTTGAATCAAGAGGCACAACCGCATGCGCGCCAAGTTCCACCGCTTTCTGAACGATCAGCTCCATCTTATCCTGTTTGGGCAAACCCTGAAACAGATAAATCTCTGCAGGAAGCTCATGGATTTCCTCCACAAAGTTGATGTGAAGTATCACCTCCGGTTCACCGCTTAAAGCTCCGGCAGCAGCATTAGCCGCTCTTTTCCCATCTTCCAAAGTTTCCTTTATCCACTCTTCATCATGAATCTCCACAACATCGCACTCGTAATCAGTGCCCTCTCCGTCAGAAATCAGTATCTTTTCTCCTATCCTTACACGAAGAACATTTTTCAGATGATTGTAGTTATCACCTGTCAGACGCACGATGCGTTTATCTATATCTATATCCGATCCTTCTACAAAAAAATGATGCATAAAAACCTGCTTTCCTCATGTCTTATAAACTGAAATTCAACGGGAATGCGCTTCCCGGACGCCTGATGCCCCTATTGCCACGCTATTATAACAAGTAGAAAAAAAAAGTAAAACGGTAAATTCATAATCAGGCAGGCTGACTCCTGCTCGATTTCATATAGGAACATGACCCACTTCGTGCTTCATGTTCATACGACCGGTAAATAAATTTGAGTGCGAGCATGCATCCGCATACCGGTCTTTTTCTACATAAAAGATCCGCGAAATCCCGTTTGGTAATTTCGCGGATCTTTTAAATTCTATAATCATGTCAGAAAATCCCTATCATCAGACTTTCCGGATTTTCAGAACCACCATTTAGGCAGCACCTTCAATATCTCGTTAATGTATCCTGTCTTCACCAGTATCCCTGTGAGAACAGGCAGATAGACCAAAAACAACGTACCTGAAATTCCAGCAGTCACAGCAACTGCTTTCTTTTCTTTTATGAATCCCAGCTTATATATACTGTAGCAGATCATCAGTATAAGAATCTTTGTACATATAAAGTACTGATATATAAAAACCGTTCTCGTAATAAACACCCAGGGCAAAAGCATACAAAGGTAAAATACAAGAAGTATTGCTGCCGTCTTATCTCTTCTTTTATAGCATAAAAAGGCATGATAAGCTGCTGCCGCAAGTCCTGCATAGCATATAAACGGATTAACAAAAGTAGCTATGGAGCTTTTATATTCTCCTATATACGCTCTGAAATCCACCAGCGGTACCCAGTCAAACAGCCATGTATACCATGAGGATTCGTAAGCATGGGGCTCATTTAAGCCGCTGTGGTATTTAAACATATATATACTGTTGGATACGGCATGCTGAAGTAAATTCTTTTCCGGATATACTCTGATGAACGGAATATAAGATAGTACATAAGTTATAGCCGGAAGAATGATATATACACTTATACAGATGATCACAAAGCGGACTATCTTTTTATATTCAGCTTTCACCTTCTCATAACTCTTTTTCTCATGGGCGATACCACGGGACTTATCAAAAGCCTTTCCGCTCCTAAGGTTTCTCAGCTTGCATATCATCCATGCAAACAGTATAACAGCTATTCCTGCCGCAGCATAAACAGCAGTCCACTTTGTGGCTGCTCCCAATGAAAAGGCCGTTCCTGACAAAATGAGATATTTTTCTTTCTCCTCCTGCAAAAATGCCAGCACTCCATAAAACATCACAAGTACAAAGAAAGCAACAAAGATATCTACGGTAGCGATCCTCGATAAGGTATAATGCATAAATTCCGTCATCTGAAGAACCGCTGCCAGCAATCCGTACAGACTTTTCCCTGTTATCCTTAATCCAAAGAGATATACGACCGGAATGCACATTGCCCCAAACAAGAGGCTCATGATCCTATATCCAAAGGGATTCATGCCGAAAAGTCTTATACCCAGGGAAATGATGGTCTTCCCAAGTGGCGGATGAGTATCCTCATATATATCTAACCCATGTATAAATTCGTATGCCGTTCTGCCATGAAAAACCTCATCAAACATCATAGATTCATAGGCTGTCGGCAGACCTTTTAGACAATCCTGTTCATCAAACAGCTCTTTAGGAATTGCTTCGCCGGATACAGGTATCTGCTTTCCCTCTGAACCAAAGCAAACAATCTCGGCAATCTGAGCTTTAGGATCCTTGAATTTCACGCAAATGCTATCAGTATTTACATCCATGTCCATCTGCTTCCATGTGAAAACCCCTTTATAGCTGACATCGCCCTCTATCTTTTTCCATTCGCCTTTGTCCGAATAGAAAATATCGAAATCAATATTCTTTGATAAAATCGGATAGATACAAACAGATTCCACGTCCTGTTGAGAATCAAAAGGCACATAAACTTCATTTACCTTACCTGCTTCAGTCCCTGCTTCTATTGCCGTTTCCGGTGCCTTCATCTGTCCAAGATGTAAAGAGCCTATAAACAGGAAGATCAAAGTCAATATACATATGACCTTCTTATCATACAGAGAAACTCTTTCCTCTTTTATGATTCCGTCCTTTACATCTATTCCGCCATCTTTACTGCATGGTTTTTCAGCCTTCACTTCATCAGCCGGTTCCAGCTCTTTTTCACGAATAAACAATGTACATTTTATAGGCTTCCCCGATAGTTCCCTATAGAACGCATAGATCATAAAAATGTATAATGCTGTATTTATTAAGCTAAGAAAACCCATATTCAAAGGCACATAGTACAGATAGTTAAAATATGTCTTCATGGATAGCAGCTGAGTAAATATAACAGCACACCATCCGGCTCCTGTCCCTAACGAAAGCATAACTGCCAGGATCTCATATATAAAGCCATACCTTTCCCGCATTCCCGGCAGAAACAGTACACAGGTATAGGAAAGAAGAAATGCACACCACAGGAAATGTCTTCCATATATATCAACATTT
>DFGZ01000301.1 GCA_002371295.1 Oribacterium sp. UBA3737
ACTGTTATTGCAAGTAAAAGCATCGCAATAAATTTTTTCATAATCTATCTCCTCAAAATCTCTACTATTCTATATTTATTTATATACAAAAGGAAAGACTCTCACGAGCCTCTCGAAAATACAGAGTGTAATATAACAGAGCTAAACTATAATTGCAAGCATAGTGCGTAAATCTTAATCTTTGCGCAAAAAAATCCTAGTTAATGTGCTATGATGGGCATATGAGTCATGACATAAGGAATAAATATACTTTCATGATGACAAATAATTCAGAATATATCGGAGATAACACCATGCCGGGAACATTATATATATGCGCAACACCAATAGGAAATCTTGATGACATCACTTACAGAGTCATCAACTGCCTTAAATCGGTGGACATAATTGCTGCCGAAGATACAAGAAATTCCATAAAGCTTTTAAACCATTTTGACATACATACTCCCATGACAGCTTATCACGAATTCAATAAATTCGATAAGGCAAAAGCTTTGGTCTCGGATATGCTTAACGGAAAAAACATTGCCATCATAACAGATGCAGGTACACCTTGTATTTCAGATCCCGGAGAAGAGCTTGTGAGACAGGCGGCGGAAGCCGGAATTCAGATCACTTCCCTTCCGGGACCTGCTGCAGCCATCACAGCTCTCACCATGTCCGCCCTTCCAACCAGAAGATTTGCATTTGAAGCATTTCTGCCTACGGAAAAGGCCGATAAGAAGGAACGTGCCAGGATTCTTTCTGAGCTTAAAACTGAGACCCGCACCATGATACTTTATGAGGCACCTCATAAGCTTAAGGCAACTCTCAAGGATTTATGCGATACTTTGGGAGGAGATCGACATATCTCTCTTTGCCGGGAACTCACAAAGAAGCATGAGGAAGTCATCCGTACAACTCTTTCGGAGGCTATCCAAAAGTATGAGTCCGAGGAACCGAGAGGTGAGTATGTCCTTGTCCTGGAAGGAAGAACTCCCGAAGATATCCGGGCCGAGTCTGAAGCCAAATGGAACGAAATGCCTTTAAAGGATCATATGGATCACTACCTGAACCAAGGTCTTTCGGAGAAAGAAGCCATGAAGGCTGTAGCCAAGGATCGCGGCGTTTCAAAGCGTGATATCTATAATGAATTGAAGGTTCAGTAAAACTACCGGTACGTCAGAACTGTTTTCTATATTTATCCCTGACATTCAAAAAACAAAACCGCCCGCTTAACAGAAAACCACAGAATGTGGAATCCGGTTAAGCAAACGGTTTTTTTAGATTATTTTTTGAAGGATTTAAACAATTCTCCTGCTCTGACTGTCACTACACTTGCAGCCAGCGAAAGCACGAACACTGTCGGTATACGTATCAAAAGATGCAATATCTCCTTAAGAAGAGTATCGTAACCGTTTGTAAGGTCAATAAGCCCCAGATTCCAGTCCGGTCCCATTCTGAAGAATAACAAATGGTATATACCGTAATGGAAAAGATATATGAAGAAAGTATACTTTCCTGCCCTTGCCACAGTCTCCGCTGCTTTATTTCCTTTAAAATCGAAGCTCAGAATAAATATAATGAAGGCAATGCTCTCAACCGTAGCGAAAGCACAGTTCCAGTAAATGTAGAAATCCTGAGTACTGTTAAGTCTGAACACTTCCTTCTGAACTAAAAATCTTAGTGCCAATGTCATCGCAAGGACAATTACCGCACCTATCCTCAATTCCTTAAGCTTCGTAGATTTCTTTATAGCCGGCATTATCATAGCCAGCTCCGCTCCCGCCATAAGCAGCATGGCAGGTGCCGTATAAAGCATAAAGGGCGAAATCTGTACCGGTAAGAGACTGATAAGCCCGGTCATATTGAGATCCATTATTATCTGATTGATAAAAATAAAGCCCATTATGAACCATCTGTACTTACGGTACCGGTCATCTTTTGTATATAGAGGTTTTAAAAGCGGATAAGCGAGCACAAGCTGAAGATAGGTAAATATATACCAGAGGTGACTTGCCAGGCTTTCACGTATGCCTCCTCCCCAGGAAAAAACATCCGTAATGAATCCGCAAAGGTCAAATGCCGGCTCTGTGAAACATTGTAAAACGCTTTTCTCACCCCTGATGAATGGTGCAAACAGGTAAGTCATAAACATTACCGCTATTCCCGGAAGAACTATGCTTTTTAATGAACGTATCAGTGTCTCTTTAAATCCCTTTTTAAAAAAGAAAAATCCGCTGATCACAAAAAACAGCGTTACTCCGTCAGAAAGCAATAATCTTATGAAAAGCTTTGTGGAATCCCCTGTTCCCATGACATCCACATGTGTGCCAATGACTATAAGGCAGGCAATCACTCTCAAAAGATCGATCCCCGGATCCCTTACCTTCTTAACGCCATCAGATCCTGTCATCAATTACCTCCATAATTCATGAGCTAATGTCTCTGCCTTGAATACCTCCATAAACTGCCGCCAAGGCTCAAATCAGACTCATGATTTACCTTTAAATAAATAATTCCAAAACAAACACTACAGCCGAGCAGGCAATAGCCGTAGGAAAAAGTCCCCCTCCCAGCCATGCTGTAACAATACCGACTATAAGAGCACAAAATCCTGCTACAGGCGATTTCGTATCTTCCATGATGGCGGGAAATGTCATGACCGCAAGCGTCACATAGGGCACATAATAAAGAAAAGAGCGAATGGTTATATTCTTTATCTCTTTACGTATAAGTGTAAGCGGAAGCACCCTGATGATAAAAGAAACCGCAAACATGATAAAGATATAAATATAATTAGTGTGCATTTTCCACCTCCCCTGCTTCTGCATGTGAAGCATCTGCACCTGTCTCAAGCTTATCTTCATCCTCTTTTATGGGGAATAAAAATGCTGCTGCACCTGATATCAGTATCGTGAGAATACTTATCCTGGTACCGTTGCTTATGGATGATAATCCGGGAAGCTTTGAGAAAATAAAACTGGATGCCATTGCAAGGATGATAAGGAAACGTACAATCCTGTTTTCTTTGGCAGGCGGGATGATTATGGCAAGGAACATACCGTATAAAAGTACCCCCAGGGCACTGACTATATTATCCGGCACCACATTACCAACAATCGCTCCCAGGCAGGTTCCCAGTGCCCAAAAGCTAAGTGAACTTATGGCGAGGCCGTAATTATAAAAGGGATTAAGCTTACCCGGTACCGTAACCGAGGCTGCGAATATCTCATCAGTTATCCAGAACCCCACCAGCAGTCTGTGTGGAAGGCTTGTTTCCTCGGGAAGTTTCTGGGAAAGTGATGCTGACATAAGAAGATACCTGATATTAACGACGGCTATCATGGTTGCCATGGTGAGGTATGAAACCTTCGAAGCTATCCCCACAAAGCCTGCATATTCTCCGGCAGAAGCATTGCAGAGAAGACTTGCAAGTGTTGCCTGAAATACAGTAAGTCCTGCGCTGCTTGCAGTAAATCCCAACGCAAAGGATACGGCAAAGTACCC
>DFGZ01000245.1 GCA_002371295.1 Oribacterium sp. UBA3737
GGTGTTACCGATAGACGGTTGCCCTTGAAATATTGATTAGTTACAAAAAGTAACTGCCAAGTTTCTCAGGCTTAGGGCAGTTACTTTTTTGTATTTGTGCGATCGTTTCGCTTATCGGCCTGTTTGCTGTTTTTACCCAGCTCATAGCCTATCTTAAATGCAGTGGATGTTGCTCTTTTGTTGCTGTGTCGTTAATATAATGATATCTAGTACATCGATTCTTAAATAACTGGAACAAATGCTTGCCTGCTTAACCTGAGAGTGCAGTTATTTCGCGAACGATGTAATAGGTAAAAAAGAGGTAAGGTTAAAAGGCAACATAGGTCAACGCACATCAACGCACATCAAAGAGGAGAAAGCTCATGAAGGAAAGCGAGTGGGACGTAATTGATGATTTTGGCGAAGTCGAAGTCAAGAATACTGTCAAGAAGACAGAAGCAAAGAATACCGGAAAGAAGACAGAAGTAAAGAACGCCGGTAAAAAGACAGCCGTGAAGAACGCCGGCAAGAAGACAGAAGCCAAGAACGCCGGTAAAAAGGCAGCCGTAAAGAACAACGTAAGGAAGGTTGAAGAAAAAAAGAAACTTTCTGATGATTTTGATGTGATCGATGATTTTGAGGACCTTGATGCGCCGGAGGAGAATGTTCCTAAGAAGACTGAAGCTATCCAGCCGAAGGGTAATCCCGTACAGCCGCAGGGTCAGCAGAATGCGCAGGGTCAGCAGAATCCGCAGAACCAGCAGAACCAACAGGGCCAGTTTATTGCGCCCATTGTACAGCCCATGACGCCCCAGGCGCTGCTTGCGGTTCCGCCGAAGCATCTGAATCCGGATCTTTGGGCTGCGCTTTATCATTTTGAATCGGTTTACGACGCTTTTCACAGCAATGTTGTTATTGCAGCAGCTGATGTTGTGAGCTCCCGCGCACTCTGCGTAAATGCACTGGAAGAAAGAATGCTGACGCTGGAGGCAGAGGGAAAGACAGCTGAGACTGAATATGATGAGTGTGTATTTGTTCGCAATGCTCTGCAAAACGGATGGCTTCCCAGCGATGTGCGTATGCTGATCGGTATGTACGAAGCCGTGCATCATCTTCCGGAGGGAAGCGCTAAGGGTAAGGGAATGGATACGCTTTCCTTGTTTACATCCGGTCGGGCAGATACCGTAGAAAGACGGTATGATATCCTGGATGCCGCTGTAAGCTATTTTCTTACCATGAACGGAAATGAAATGGAGGCTGTGTATAACGCGGTCAACACAGTGATCTCCAATCCGGTGCAGTATACAGAGATGCCCAATGATGAGAAATTTCAGCATAATGCATATGGGATCGATCTCAGACTCAAAAGCCTCAGAGTAAAGGCTGAATTCACCGGACCCCGCCGCGAGCGGCTGAAGCAGGTGGAAAAAGAGAAGAATGATTATATTATGGAAACCCTGACCGAAGAGGATATGGAGAAGTTTGCTCCTCATAAGGGACATAAGCATAATAAGATCAAAAAGAGTAACCGTAAGGCTCTGAAGGAGGTTTACGGCGAGGAGATTTACGACGACATCGACGAGATGCATAAGGGCAGCATGGAGGAGCGCAGGGTAAAGCTTTACCATGCATACGGAACCCGGCTCATGAAGGAGGGCAAGGAGGTTCTGGAGCTCGACTTTGCCGGTTCCGGCTTCCAGGATGTTGCGCACGCGCATAAGGGCAGAAACGGTATTGTATATCAGAACCGGGAAGAGGTCATGGAGCAGAACTACGGCGGAGCGCGTGTAGAAAAGAAGGGCGGCGGAAAGTTCAGGTTCATCCGCGCCGAGAATAAGCCGGTAAAGACAAATGACGGAAAAACGCTGACGAAGACCCGGTACAGCATTGCCGGCCCGACGCCGACTTTATGGCTGTTCCCCGGAACCTTCAATTTAGGGGACTACAGTATTGAGAGCACTAAGGTTTATGCAAGAGATTTCGCCCAGAAATTCCTTGAGCCCCACTTTAGAGCGTGGGAGGCGGGTACTGAGGTTCCGCATGACCTGCATCTGGTCATCACCGGTCACAGCCGGGGGGCTGTAGCTGCAGGCCAGAGTGTCAAGCTGATCAATAAGTATGTTCAGAAATATGCAAAGGCATATGCGAAAAAGAATAATAAGCATCTGGATTTTGCAAAGTATGTGCATTATGATGTTACGCTGAGAGAACCGGTTCCCGGAGTAGTGACCAATATTCATCTGGCCAGCTGCAACCTGAAAGACATCCCCAATGTGAACACAACGATCATCTGTTCTATGGCCCAGGAGCACGGTGATTTCCTTTATCCTCTGCAGCATGTAAAGGGAGCGAAGAAGCTGATCATCGGGACCGCCGAGCATACAAACATGAAGGAAACGGATAGTTCCCAGATGCATCTGATGGATGATCATAATGCGCACCAGGCAGGCTTTTATGACGCCGAGACCGGAGAGATGTACCGGGGAAGCGGCCTCAGCCAGCTGCCGGATGGCGTATATTTTCAGGATGAGAAGAATAATCTGATCCGTGTGACCAGCTACAGCCAGCTGGGCAAGGTGATCGATGCGGTTTATGACGGACAAGGAAAGCAGAGCACCCGTGTAAAGAATATCCACAAGATGACAAGGGACTGGTTCCTGGAGAATCATCTGGAGATGAGTTTCGCAGATGAGGAAGCGAGAACAGAGGAAACAGCTAAGTATACCAATGTGGAAGACCGGATCCTGGATTCCCGGAAAACGCGGTTAAAGCCGGTGAAGGAGGCCATTCTTGAGCTGAAGAAGGTAAAGGCAAAGGAAAATGTCAGCCGCACGGATATCCTCGCAGCAGAGGATATGCTGATCACAGCCTGCAGGGAATACATGCGTAAGACGGTCATCCCCACAGAGGGCGACAGTGCATACAGAATGAATCTGGTCAGCGATGCGCTTTCCTTCACCATGAGGGAGAGAAACTACCAGATGAAGGCGCTGGAGAAGGAAAATGGTATCGAGATCGAACACGATCTGGATAATCGGATCTACGCCCATAAGGAACGGCTGGCCAAGAAGAATGGCAGTCTGGAGCGCAAGCTGGAAAAGGAAGAGAGACGGCTGAAAAATGAAGAGAGCATCCAGACCATGGTCAAGGATACAGCCATGTGGTGCAGAGAGAGCCTTGCGATCTTGGATACCACAAGAGTGGGTAAGATCACCAGCGATGAGTATGATGCATTTCATGAAATGCTTTCGGACGGCGCCAAAATGGGCGATAAGACAAGCGTTGCAGATTTCGAGGATTTTCTGAAGAAGATGACGAAGATCTCGGACACCTACACCCTTTATCATGACAGCCCGCTCGGCCCGCTGACAAAGGATGGAAGGACAAGACTCAAGATTTCCAAAGACTGGAACGAATATGCAAAGCAGACAGGACTTGAACTGAACCAGAAGACCGCCTATATGGCTGATAAGGAGATGCCTATCGGATATAAGGTGGAGAGCCGGAGAAAGAGCGTAGAGAATCTTCAGACGCAGACCGAAGCGAAGAAAGCCATGGAGACACAGAAAAAGGCTAAGCTTCAGGAAGAGGCGAAGAAGAAGCTCGAGGAAAGAAAAAAGGCGCAGGCAAAGCCGGGACCGGTGATGGCGTGATCCCCTCGGAGCATGTGGAGATTATGGGAAGGAAGCTGGTGATTTCCTACACCATCTGTTACGATGCTACGTTTTCCGATTTCCTCCTCACGATGGACAGAAAGACCAATCTCTACATCAACCCCTCGTGGGACTGGTCGGAAATTGTGGATCTGAATTACCGGATGCAGGGAATCAGTGCCATCCAGAACGGCGTCGTTCTCTTTAAACCGACGGTGGATGGCTGGAGCACGGTCATGGATCCTTACGGAAAGCTCTATTATAAGTTCTCTACTCTCGGGCAGGATTACGACAAGGTATTCTTTGCCGACGTTCCCTTCGGTAGAGCCAGAACCCTCTACAGGCATTTATACAAGTTCATCCGCCCGTTCTGGACGATCCTGATCCTGCTCGGTTTACTGGAGCTGGGCCGGGTGATCGCGCTGAATTTTATGAGAAAAAGAGGGAAAAGGGTTAAGAACGATGTCTAATGAACACGTAAGCATTCGGCGCATTAGTCCGGTTCTTGTGATCCAGCTGCTTCTTACAAAGATAATGCGTTTTTCTTCACATCATTACACCTGCTCAACGGCCGGAGCATTTGTAAAATAATATAGGAGGAACAAGCCAGATCTACGACATGGGTAGGTCTGGTTATTTAGTAAATAAATTTTTTAAAATTGACAGATTTATAGAATATTAATATAACTTAATAAAAGGACAGATATAATTCTTGTCCAGCTTAGAGATGGCCAAAGGTCGCTTAAGTAAATCCCCGGTAATCCGTGGGTTGACGAAGAAGCGGTTTTTGGTTTTTTATTTTTTCAGGAGGTGTTTTAATGAAGAAAAAGAACATGGATGTTTTTTTCGATGGAGAAAATGTATCAGCAAAGAAGTACAAGGAAGTAAAGAAAGAATTAGAGAGATTAGGAATTGCAGACACATCAAAAGTTTATGGACTACAAAAAGATATGCATACAAAAGGGTGGACGGAAGTGTCTCATAATGATTCATCATTAGAGGATATAAGACTATACGGAGCCCCGTCAAAAGATAAAATTGATAAAAAGATAAAAAAAGATGTTAGAAAAAGCTGCAGTAATAAGAAAAATATCGATATCATCGTAATTGTTTCTTCTGATGGAGGTTATAAGGATGTAGTTGATGAAGCAAGAAAAGATAAAAAGAAGGTGGTTGTTATAGGTGAGAAAAAAACTCCAAAGAGATTACGAAAGTCGTGCAGTTTGTTTATAGAAGTATAAAAAATATGCGGCTTGCTGATCTTTATAGATTGTTTATTATGTGATATATTGAATGGGTAAGCAGCTTTTATATCTACACACTGCGACTGTATTATAGGGAGAATAAGGGATAATGGGGAAAAGTCCACGATGTTTATATAATAATGATATAAGGACGTTTCTTGGTAAAGAAAAAGAGACGATATTTGGAATCCTCTGTGATAAGTATCATGGAGATGCGTTAACAACCACAAGGGAAGCATGGATTGCTGAAATAGATATATTACAGAAATCCCTTATTTCTTGGAAAAAGTCTGATGGAGAAATCATTTTTGAATATGATATACCACGTCTAGGAAAAAGAATTGATGTTGTCTTGTTATTGAATGGTGTGATATTCTGTCTTGAGTTTAAGGTCGGGGAATCTGACATCTTAGAAAAAGATGTGGATCAGGTTCTGGATTATGCACTGGACTTAAAGAATTTTCATAAGTTTAGCCAGGATAAGCTAATAGTTCCTATTCTTATTGCTACAAAATACAGTAGTTCATCTTCATTGATCCAGTCATCAGTATATGATGACAGAGTTGTAAATCCGCTTGTGACTGGGGCTAGTGGTATAAGTAGTATAATATCTGAAGTATTGAAAGCCTACCCTGGGGAAACTCCAATAAGCACTGATTGGATAATTAGTCCATATTCGCCAACACCAACTATAATAGAAGCGGCAAGAACTTTATATGAAAGTCATTCTGTTGAGGATATTACAAGACATGAAGCTGATAAGGTAACTACAGATGCTACTATCGCATTTATTTTAGATGTGATACATAAAAGCAAGAACAGTGGAGATAAAAGTATATGTTTTGTAACAGGAGTTCCGGGAGCAGGAAAAACCTTGGTTGGTCTTGATGTCGCAGTAAAGCAAACATATCAAGGATTTGATAAGCCTATTGAAGATGAAGGGGCAGTTTATTTGTCTGGAAATGGACCGCTAGTCGCTGTACTAAATGAAGCTCTTGCAAAAGATAATTATACAAAATGTAAGGAAAGAGGCGAAGTAAAGAAGCTGACTGATTCAAGACGTGAGGTAGGAAAGTTTATTCAGATAATTCACCGATATCGGGATAATATGTTGGCAAAAATTAAGAATCCTGTTGAGAATGGAATTCTAGAAATTGATCCTGAGAAGGCTGTAAGAATGCAGGAGTCTGGTTATGGTGAAGTAGAGCACGTCGCTATATTCGATGAAGCGCAGCGCTCATGGACACATAAAAGATTAGCAGAATACTTAAAAAGAGGTGGCACCTATGGCAATAAGCTTAAGGTACCTAATTTTCCAATGTCTGAGGCTGCATTTTTAATATGGTCACTTGACCAGCGAGAAGACTGGGCAACCATTGTTTGTCTTGTTGGCGGAGGACAGGAGATTAATACTGGTGAAGCTGGCATTACTGAATGGATTAAGGCTTTAAATGAAAAATTCCCATATTGGAAGGTGTATATATCGCCACAGCTTACGGAACCTGAATATGCAGAAGGAAAAGTCAATGAGTTATTAAAGGATAATAAGAGTGTTATTTATTCTGAAAAGTTACATCTTGGCGTTTCTCTTCGTTCGTATAGAGCTGAAAAGCTTTCTGCATTTGTTCATGCCTTATTATCTCTTGATGAGAATGCGGCCTCAATATATGCAGAAATAAAAGATAACTATCCTATTGTTTTGACCAGAGATATGGAGAAGGCTAGAAGGTGGCTTCATGATCAAGTTAGAGGAACAGAAAGGACTGGAGTTCTTATCACAAAAGAGTCTGCAAGATATAAACCATTAGGCATACATGTACTGCAGACAGGTGATGAAAACGCTGTGCACTGGTTTCTTGAAGATAAAGCAGATACAAGATCATCAAATTATTTGGAAGATGCTGCAACAGAAATTCAGGTTCAAGGGCTTGAATTGGATTACACTTGTTTATTATGGGATGCTGATATGCGTTATGAAAATGGTGAGTGGCATTACTACAGATTTAACAGAAAATGGGTTAAACAAATTGCAGATACTGAGAGTAAGCAGGAGCAAATGAAATATATGCTCAATGCTTATAGAGTACTACTTACACGTGCAAGGGCAGGAATGGTTATTTGTGTTCCAATGGGAAATGATCATAAGACAAACAGTGGATTCTGGGAAGATAGTACGCGGCTTCCGGAGTACTATGATGGTACATATAATTATTTGAAAAGTCTTGGATTAGAAGAATTATAAAACTATAAAAATCTGTTATAATTTTTTTATTGGAAGATATTTATAGTATTGATAATTAGATATAAATTAAACGAATATTTAAAACATAGGGAACGCTGATTGTGGCGTTCCTTTTTATTTTAAAAAATTTCCACATATTTTCTGTATAATCTTTCGTTGATCTTGATTATTGAAAGAGATACGCTTCAGGCTCCCGGAACAGATACATCTTATATGTATTCTGGAATTCTTTTCTGTGGTGATTGTGGACATCCAATGTTTAGAAGACAGTACGATGGAAAGAATGAAAGAAAAGTTTACTATTTCTGTGCTAAGTATGAGAAAGGCGAAGGTGTCGAAGCGGCTGAATGTTTGGATGACCTGAGAAGTGGTCTTAAGATGGGTAAGCTGACGATAGACCTGATTCCGTAAGCAGGAAATCCAGTGTGTCATTGTAAAAGATATGTCGCGTTTCTCTCGTGATCAGCTGATTGCAGGCAAATACATTTATGAGAAACCACCCTATGGTTACAGAAAATCGGAGACAGACAGGCACCAGCTTGTTGTAGATGAACTGGCAGCAAAGGTTATTCGTAGAATATATAAGGAATAAATAGCCGGATAATCAATGCATGTACTGAGTAAAGAATTTAATAAAGATGGTATCTCATGTCCAGAAAAATACATGCAGGAGAGTGGAATCTTTGTTAGCGATAAAAAGAACTATAGTGATTCTGTTTGGACTGTAGATTCAGTCAGTCGGATCCTTCACATCGAAGTATATATCGGTAATCTCATGTATGGGAAAAGCAGAGC
>DFGZ01000067.1 GCA_002371295.1 Oribacterium sp. UBA3737
TATATCAGAAAATGGGGTTTATAGACAGTCAGTACCGGAATGAGTTGAATATCAGTGATGAATTCATAAATATATGCAAACAGCGGAAGGGCAGCTCAAAACGATACCTTGTTAACGATATTTCAGAACCCGCTTATGCGAGAGACTGGAGCCTTGTTTATCCGAAACATATAAAAGAAATGAAGAACGGAGTGATGGATGAAGACCGCAAAAACAACGCCCAGATCTTTGAGGATGTCTTCTATCAGAAAAAGACACCGGGCCAGATCGCAGCCGAGCAGGCCGGTCAGTCGGCCGGTATCGATGCGGAGCTGCTGATGAAGGTCCTTACGAACCCAGAAATGGCGAATCTTTTGAAGGCACTGGCGGGAACAATCGAATAAAAATCACTGTAAAAAAATGGGCTTGCCTGACGTACGTTAAATCGTCAGGCAAGTTTTTTTCATCTCAGAAGATAACTGAAACGGCACTATTAGAAATTTCTAAAAAACGTCTAATTTCACCAGGTGATTACCAATGATTTCGGATGATTTCCGGTGATTACCAATGCACTCAATAACAAAAAAAGAACTTGCGATTACGGGCCTTCAGGGACTTTGAAAGACTACATATGATCCTCGGCGCATAACACCGACCGTGGCTCCTAATAATTTTGTCTTAGATGGTCTTATTTGGACTCAGATGATCCTGAAAGAGTTTTTCAGCAAACGCCATTTTTAGAAGTAGAGCTTGTTACCGGGCTGCCCAAAATGGATATTAACCGTGGGGACCCGGTTTTATTATGGCTAAATCACTTAAAATTCTAAAATATACTTAAAATCGCTTAAAACTCTTAAATGCTCTTAAATACACTTAATCTATTGAAAAAAAGATAAATTGTGCTATAATACTCTTATCAGAATGACAGGGGATGATTATATGAAGAAGCCAAATGAAGTATTCATTCCGGGAGCTTTGCCGGAAAGCACTTATATTACACGAGTGATGGAGTCTGGATTTACATATGAAGAGCGATTAAAACAGGCATTAAATGTCAGCGGATATCTGACGCTCATTTCCGGACCTTCAAAAATAGGTAAGACCGTCCTTTGCGAAAAAGTGATAGGCTTAGACCACCTGGTTGAAATATCAGGATCGGATATGCTGGATCCATCTGGGTTATGGACACAAATCGGTATGAAGGCAGGGATGCCGCTGGAAGGAACCACCAAGTCAGGCGACCAAAGGCGCGACTATATGGAGGAGACCTATTTTCTGACGAAAGAAAGCGTCCTAAACTATTTTAAAGATCACGATCTGGTTCTATTAATGGATGATTTTCATTATGCCTCTGAAGAGATGCAGATCTTCATGGCTCAGCAGTTCAAAGATGCCATCAGAAAAGGACTTCGAATCATAATTGCTTCTTTGCCTCATCGTGTTGACGATACGATTCGCACAAACCAGGATCTGCAGGGGCGGATCAGCATCATAGATATGCTGGCATGGAGTAAAAAGGATCTTGAAAGGATTCCACAAAAGGGATTTGAGGAGTTGGATATGGCGGTTCCGGCAGATATCATTGATATGCTTGCAAAAGAAAGTATCTCTTCTCCCCAGCTGATGCAGTTAATCTGCCTGAATATCTGCATCCTCGCAGAAAGCAGAAATCTGAAAGAGATTGACGATTCATTGCTGAAGGATGCATTTCGCTTTTCTACACTGAACCTTGACTACGAAAAAGTAGTTAAGGTGATTCAAAAAGGAAAAAGCTCAAGGGGGCAAAAGCGTTCTGTTTATCATACGGAGAGCCTTGGAAATCTCGATCTTTATGGTCTTATACTGGAAGCTCTTGCACTGGATCCACCATTTGCCAGTATCTCCTTTGAAGATTTATGTGACAGGGTCCTTAAACTGATTCAGGATGACAGCAAGCCTGCGGTGAATTCAATTAAAAGCTATTTGAAGAATCTCCAGGAAGTTCTGAATTCTTACGATCGCTCTTACGAGGTACTTGAGTGGAAAGATAATACATTGTATATTCTGGAATCATTGTTCCTGTTTTATCTGCGATGGGGAAGAGGTGATAAACATGCGGCATGATCTGACTGAGAAAATAGAAAATGCGGAAACAGTGCAGATATATGAGCAGGCCGTGCATGAGATGGCAGAGCTTCTGGGACTGAAGAAAACCGATTCTTACTGGCTGATTCACAAATGGGCCTGATCCGCAGTGGCAATACGGTATTGATACCGAAAGACGACGATGACCTTACAGAATACCTTTGGCCGATCGTAAGGGAAATCATAAAGACTGAAGTAGAGAACAGGCATAATCTCATTGTGGAGTGCTGCTATCTCCCATTCACTTGGAGACAGGATTTTGATGAAAGGTATCTGCCCTCGATCCGGTTCATTTGTGTTGATATGATGGTGAACATAGCGTATACGATAAATTACCGTATATAAAACGAGAAAGGCTGTATTCGCCTGTTAAGGTAAAATCATATACCAGACGGCGAACCAGCCTTATCGTTTATAAAAGAATGGAAGCGAAGAGCCTGCTTCAGATTGTATAGATATAGTCGGCTTTTCTCGGTGCAGGATCACCGGCCGGAGTAGCGGCGTAGCCAAGGATCAGGTTGCCGATGCCTTCATAATCACCCTCGATACCGAGCTTTTTCAGGATTGCTTTTCCCTCTTCACTTTCGAACTCTTCTTTTGCGCGATGAATCCAGCAGCTGGCGACGCCCAGATCTGCCGCAGCATTCATCATGTTGCCCATCACAAGGCTTCCGTCGTATACATAGGTCGGCATGGATTTGTCTGCAAGGACGACTACGACATCCGGTGCACCATAGAACGGGTCAATATCAGCACCAAGGACAGCGGCGTTAATCTTTGCCAGCTTGTCGCGGACTTCCTTATCTTTGATAACGAGGATGATCGGGGACTGCTTGCCCATCCCGGTCGGAGCGTATGTGCCGGCTTCGACGATGGCGTTCAGCTTTTCCTCTTCAACGTGGTCCGCCTTGTAGGCGCGGCAGCTTCTGCGGGTTTTCAGTGTAGTAATTGTTTCCATGAGTCTGATACCTCCTTAAGATTATTTGTTTATATCGGACTGGTTTCATTATAAGACTGTAAAGAATAACGCACAAGTATGTTTTTTACTGCATTTCACCGCCTGTATTTTGCCACTTACCTTAAATCCTGAGACAAGCTTTTCTATATCATGTATAATGACATCATCAAAGATAAAGAGAGGGGGCTGGGGCATGAAGGTAAGTGTAGATATCTCCGCTGAATACAAAGAGCAGTACGCAGTGATTTATACCGACAAAGTAACAGATGAGATCCAGCGAATGATCGATATATTCAGCACGAGCGAAACACCCATAACTGC
>DFGZ01000069.1 GCA_002371295.1 Oribacterium sp. UBA3737
GCGGATATCGTATTTTGGAATGAAGATCTCTCTTTGAGACTTGTGCTAGTCAATGGAAAAAATCCTAAATCATAGCTTTAAGAAGTTTGAACACCATCGGAGTATGTCAAAACTGATTCATCCTGTATCCGATTCCCACGTGAGTCTGGATATATACCGGGTCGGTTGTGTTTTTTTCTATTTTTTTTCTGAGATTTCCCATGGACACACGGAGAGAAGCCATACTGCTGCTCCAGTTGTTGCCCCAGATCTCAGTGGTGAGATAGCTGTGGGTAACGACCTTTCCGACATTTTTTGCGAGAATGTTTAGTAGCTTAAATTCTATGGGAGTAAGCATCTTTTCTACACCGTCAACCTCGATGGTATTTGAGACATAGTCTATCTTAAGTCCCCCATTTATGAAGATACTGCTGCTTCCGGAGATGTCGGATTGTCTCTGCAGCCTCCTTTGAACCACACGGATACGGGCAAGGAGTTCATCAACAGAAAAAGGCTTGGTCAGGAAGTCGTCGGCTCCGGCGTCCAGGGCACATATCTTGTCTGCCTCATCCTGCCGTGCGCTGACAACGATGATAGGCATCTCGCTCCAGGTACGGATCTTTTTGATTAGGTCTACGCCGTCCATATCCGGAAGACCCAGGTCAAGAAGCATAACCTCCGGATTGTGGGAAGTTACCTGCAGTATGGCTGACTGCCCATTCTCCGCAGTCAGATAATTATAGTTATGAGCTTTTAAGGTTGTGGCAATGAGGTTTCTTACAGGTGCATCATCCTCAACTGCCAAAATAGTAAACTGATTCAAAATTTCCCCCTTTATTCAAACGGTGTTATTCCAACCAATATATTGGAAAGCAATTATCATATCGGAAAATTCATCAGTATTCCAGTTCCAGATCTGCCAGCGGCAGAGTAAATGTAAATACCGTACCCGACGGGTTATTGTCTGAAACCGAAATATGTCCCTCATGATACTCCACTATCATTTTGCAAAGATAAAGACCGAGTCCCAGACTGCGGCTGGAATCCGCAACGGTTTTCTGACCGGTATAGAACATCTCGAAAATGCGGGCTTTATCGGAATCCGGTATTCCCGGACCGTTATCTGCCACGGAAACCGAGGCGACATTTTCTGCTGCGGTGAGACGTACTGTTATTTCAGAGCCCACCGGAGTATATTTTATAGCATTATTAACAAGATTTGTAACCACCTGCTCTATGAGATGTACATCCGCATTAACAAGAACCGTTGTATCTGCAGGGATGAACACTATACTGTGCTCTGACTGCTTTCTGTCAATGTGCCTCAGAGCTTCGTTGATGAGATCCTCCAGCAGCTCCGTTGATCTGTTGGCTGTGATGCCGCGGTTAATTCCGTTATTGATACGTGTTATGGAAAGAAGGTTTTCCACAAGCTCCTTAAGCCACTCCGCATCATCATATATATCTGTATAAAGCTGTCTTTTTACATCTTCATCGTTAATGCTTCCGGACATAAGGTTGCTGGCATTCCCTGAAATAGAAGTGAGGGGAGTTCTGAGATCATGTGACAGGGATCTCAAAAGGTTGGCTTGAAGCTGCTCGTTTTCAGCTTTCAGCTTTGCGGCTTCCTTCTCCCGGCGGTTGGCATTGTTTTCAAGTGCCAGGGCACATTCGCCGAGAATGGAAAAAAGGACATTGTCCGAAAAAATATCGCTTTTACGATCCTCACCCGCTATTCCCACGACTGCGTAAACATTTTTATTTACCCTTGCCGCAAAATAGGTGCATTTGGACTCTGCGAACTCCTTTGTTCCGAAACCTGCGGCATGGTTCTGATTCATGACGTATTCGGCGACAGATTTTTCAAAAACACTGTTGTATACGGTATCTGAGGTATTGTCCTTTGTGTGGTAGATACGGCAGGAACCAAGCACGGGAGTACCGTTCTTCTTTTCTACGGGATATACTACCACGTCAGAATCCAGAAGTTTTATTATCTGTTCCGCTGCAATTCTGAGGATTTCTTTTTCTTCCTCCGCTTTGTCCAGAAGCTGGCTCATATCCAGAAGGAGTCTTGTTTTGTATGCGGTGTCTTCATACTGCTTAGAAGTTTTACGGAGCCTCGATGCAAGTGAACCCGCAAGGAAGGACGACAAAAACATTATAATGAAGGTGATGGTATAGCTTGAGTCATAGGCAAGCAATGTATATTTCGGTGCAGTGAAAAAGAAATTGAAAACCAGCACACCGAGAAAAGAGGACAGGAGACTATAGGCGAGGCTTGTGACAAAGGTTGCAAGTACCATGGTGGTCAATATGTATAAGGTTATGATATTTGCAACCGAAATGCCAAGATGCGTAAAAATGAGTCCGATGACGGTGGCTATGGTCAGGGCAAGGAGACATTTCCAAAGCTCCATAAGTGAATGCTTAAATCCCGAATCCTGCTCATCCCGGAAGCTTTTATGAATCGCTCTGTTATCCGGAATGATGTGGATCTCCATATCGGGGATCTCATCCACAAGCTTTTCAACGATGGTCTTTCCGAAAAAAACCTTATGCTGGTCGTTGGCCGGTTTTCCTATCACGATGGCGGTGACGTTATTGAAACGGGCGAAATCTGAAATCTGATAAGCTATATCGGTGCCCGTCACATCCACTTCCTTGGCACCCAGGGATACGGCAAGGGATTTATTACGCTGAAGGCTTACTTTACTCTTTTCGGGAAGAGCGGCAAAACCCGGTGTCTCAACAAAAATTGCTGTAAAATCTGCCCGTTCGGCTTTGGCAAGATTTGCTGCAATACGAATAACCCGCTCGTTACTGGGGCTTGAGGATAAGCACACCAGTACGTGGCGGGGTATCAAAATCCCTGTTTCGGTTGTATGGTTAAGGATATCCTGATACATGATATATTTGTTATCTCAATAATACTAAATGCAGGGCTTTACAACATGCAGAGGTTATTGACGACAGCCGGGAAAAATATTCGAAAAAGTTCTATTCATGCCGAATGATTACTTTGTTGGAAAACTCGTGTGTTTGGAACCGGAATTTCCTGTGAATAAAGTCCATGTCTTTCGAATGTTCATTACAAGTGGAAACACTTCTGTATATCCTGATTTCTTCCCACTACCAGCATGGTCTCACCGGATTTAAAAACCGTATCCGTAGTGGTTTCAAGATTGAATTCATTTCCGTGTTTAAAGCCTAAAATATTGATCTTATATTTTTTTCTTATGTCAAGCTTTCCGATAGACATACCTACCCATGTGTCAGGGATTTTCAGTTCAAACAAAGAGTAGTCTTCATTAAGCTCGAAATAATCAGAGATCATGTCGGAACTGTAACGTATGGCAGTCCAGTCGGCAAGCTGTTTTTCGGGATAGACTACGTGGTCAGCTCCGTTTCTGAGGAGGAATTTGGCATGCACATCTCTTGAAGCTCTGGAAACAACCTCCTTTGCTCCCAGCTCCTTCAGAAGGCATGTGGTCTCCAGGGAGCTTTGAAAATCATCACCGATTGCGACTATGCATAAATCGTAATTGGAGATGCCGAGAGATTTTAAAAACTCCTCCCTTGTGCTGTCTCCTATTATACCACTTGTAACAAAAGGAAGAACTGCATTTACGCAGTCTTCGTTTTTATCTACTGCCATAACCTCATGCTTCAATTGGGTGAGATCCATACATATATGCCGGCCGAATCTTCCGAGACCTATAACAAGAACAGACTTCATTTTTTACTACCTCCTTGGCTTAAAACTTAAAATGTCTGTGCTCCAAACAGACGCTGCATGGAGCACAGACCCGGTAATGCACATTCCCATTTTGAACCCGGCTTTGCCGGAATGGGGGTGCGGATGAGAAGCAAGGGCGCGCTACCCGTCTTCCCGTTTATTATCCTATCGTAATGTTTCCTTCAGGCACGCGTCCGCCGCCTGTGGAATTGTCTCTGGTAGCGGCGAAAATAACCGTGAGGCCACCAACCCGACCCAGAAACATTAACACTATGATGATGATTTTCGAAATAGATGAGAGCTTAGTGGTTATGCCCATAGTGAGACCTACTGTGCCGATGGCAGAGGCGGTTTCAAAGAGGCATTCACGAAGTGGAAGCTCATCAAATGCTGAGATAAGGACTGCTCCGCTCAGGAAGAGGATCAGGTACATCATAAGTATGGCTGAAGCCATCCTGATGGTTTTGTGGGAAACTCTTCTTCCTGAAATGATCACGTCATCATAACGGAAAAAGGTTGCATGGGCAGCAGCAAGAATAACCCCAAGGGTTGTGATCTTGAAGCCGCCGGCAGTTGATCCGGAGGCACCGCCCGTAAGCATCAGTATGATGGTGAGGAGAATGTTGCCGTCTGAAAAAGTGCTGTAATCGGTGGTGTTAAATCCGGCGGTTCTGGGAGTCACACTCTGGAAAAGAGATGTGAAAACACGTTCTCCGAGAGGAAGTGACTTATATTCAGTGAAAAAGAAGATGACTGCAGGTATAAGTATCAGAAACAGTGTCAGCTTAAGGATGGCTTTTGTCTGCATGGAATACATCTTTACATTGAGCTTATGTTTATATATATCCTGCCAGGTGAAGAAACCTATGCCTCCGGTTATGATGAGAGACATAATGGTGAAATTCACAAGAGGATCCGCTGCATAGGCAGTTAATGAAGAGAAAGGTATCTCACGTCCCATGAGATCGAAACCTGCGTTGCAGAATGCGGATATGGAGTGGAATAAGGCATACCATATACCCTTCACGATGCCGAAATTCCTGATCATCACGGGGGCTAAAAGTATGGTGCCGATAAACTCAAACAACATCATGCCTTTTATGATGAAACCGGTCATCTTGACGATGCCTCCGATGCAGGGTGCCGATATGGATTCCTGCATCAGGCTTCGCTGACGGAGACCGATCTTTTTTCCTGACATAACAAAGAGCGCGATGGCGACGGTAACTACACCCATGCCGCCCACCTGGATGAGAGATATTAATATAAACTGTCCAAAAGGAGTCCAGGTTCTCACAGTGTCGGTAACCACAAGACCGGTCACACAGGTGGCCGAAGCAGCAGTGAAGAGTGCATCCAGAAATGAAATATGGATTCCATTGGAAGCTCCGTAGGAAGCGATGGGAAGCATCAGCAGAAGTGCACCCATAAGAATCACCAGCATAAATCCGTAGATAATAAGCTGGAAGGAAGTAAAGTGAAGCTTTTGCCGTATATATTCAAGTATTTTTTCTTTTACGGAAACCGGAGCTGCACCGGATGTAAAGCTTGATGTGTATTGCCCGTACATGAGATCACCTTCTTAAAACTACGCGAGTCTTTTTTACACTTATATCATCACATTTTTCGTATAAGTTATGTGTAAAAATGTACGAGCCCGGTATAAGTTTTGTATAAGGATGGTACAAGGCGAAAAATCCACCGGAGAAGGTCCCTGTTGGTGAGAACCTTCTTCGATGGATTTTTAAGTGTCAAATGAAAACAGATATTCGAAAAGTATCGGCAGTCAATGCTCTAAGCTTTTCTATGAGTTCGGAGGTT
>DFGZ01000252.1 GCA_002371295.1 Oribacterium sp. UBA3737
GTAAACGCTCAATAAAGCAGCGCATTGTATGAACCTTGACAACTGAATATCATATGGATAAATGGCACTATTTTACTGCCATACATTTTCCATCTGGAGGTTACGGATCATGCGTAAGCAACGCAATAATGCAGAATGGTTCCGCATCATAACCGAATGCAGACAAAGCGGACTATCGGATTTTGAATGGTGTAAGCAGAACGGGATCAGTAGTTCCACTTTCTACAAAGCTGTAACCCGTTTGCGTAGGTCTTCAGTTGATCTTCCGAAAAGCAGATTTAATTCAGAGACGGTCTATGATATCACTTCTGCGCCCAAGCAGGATGTGGTCCCGATCCAGATAATCCCGGAGCCCGACTCGATCGATTCGCTGGAGATGACATTTGATCCGAATCCTAAATATCAGATGATGATCTCATGCGGTAAACTTTCAGTTCAGTTTTCCAACGATGTAAATCCCAATCTCTTGGAGCATACACTGCGGATCCTGGGAGGAATGTCATGATCGGTGATATCACTGCAGCAAACGCCATATATATCGTCTGTGGTTATACAGATATGCGCAAATCTATTGACGGGCTGTGCGCTATCGTTCAGGATGAGCTACATATGAATCCAATGTCTAGAAGTCTCTTCCTATTCTGCGGAAGAAGATGTGACCGTATCAAACTACTCTTATGGGAGCCGGATGGGTTCGTTCTTCTGTATAAGCGATTATCCGTAGAAGGAAGATATCGCTGGCCTCGTAATAAAGAGGAGACCAGAAGTCTCACCTGGCGGGAGTTTGACTGGCTCATATCGGGGCTCGATATAGAGCAGCCTAAGGCCATCAAGGCATCCTGATACATGCTCCCGGTTTTATTGTGCAACATTATCTCCAGGCCCGTATAAAGGCTCTGAGAATGCCGATTTTTGGCGGTTTTCGTCACTTTGTCAATGGTTCATGACTTCCGGTTTCAGTATAATAAACATATACAAATCGGAGGTTATCAAGTGGCTCAGGATCCCCGTCTTATTCAGATAAGAGAACTGAAAGATACCATCTCCCAAAAGGATGAGGCAATAAACCAACTCAATCGGCAACTGCAGGAAAACCGTAATCAGATGGCTCTCATGCAGGAGCAGTTGGACTTCCTTACCAAAAAACTCTTTGGCAGATCCAGCGAAAAACACCAGACACAGATCGAAGGACAGCTAAACCTGTTCGATGAGGCGGAAAACGAAGCTGATCCGTCTGTTCCCGACCCTGATGAAGTGATCGAGGTAAAGGGGCATTCACGTAAAGCCAAGACAACCAATGCCGATAAGTATGCAGGTCTCAAGGTGAATGAGGTCATCCTGGAGATCCCTGAAGAAGAAAGGATATGTCCTCAGTGTGGTGGAAAACTTGAAATGATCGGCAAGGACTTTGTCCGTGAGGAGATCACATATGTTCCGGCTAAGATGGAACTTGTCCGCTATTATACTGCCACATACAAATGTAAACCCTGCTGTGAAGGCAAGACCGGATTTGATACCGGTATCATCATAAAGACCAAGGCCCCCGAAGCACTCATGCCGCATTCACCGGCATCACCTATGTCAGTTGCCTGGGTGATCTATCAGAAATATGTTAATGCAATACCTTTATACCGACAGGAAAAGGACTGGCTTACTCTTCACAATGTATCGATCAGGAGAGCTACTCTTGCTAACTGGATCATCTATTGTGCTGAACATCACTTAAAGCCTCTGTATGAATATTTCCATCGTGAGCTGATAAAGCGGAAGTTCCTGATGGCAGATGAGACCAGGGTACAGGTCTTAAAAGAACCGGACCGGGTTCCGGAGACAGACTCATTCATGTGGCTGTTCAGGACCGGAGAAGATGAAGGACCTCCCATAATCATCTACAGATATACTCAGACCCGGGCGAAGTATAATGCCGAGGATTTCCTTAAGGGGTTTGAAGGATACCTTGAAACTGACGGTTATCAGGGTTATAACAACCTGCCCGGAGTAAAGCGTTGCTGTTGCTGGGCTCATGTCCGTCGTGACTTCATAGATGCCATACCTAAAGGCAAAGAAAAGGATCTTGGCAATCCTGCCGTACAGGCGGTCCAGTACTGTGATAAACTGTTCCACTATGAACGCATCTCCAAAGAAAAGAAGCATTCTTTTGAAGAACGGAAGGAATATCGTTTCAAAAACGAGAAGCCGGTGATAGATGCATTCTGGGATTGGATCGATAAACAGCATCCGGCCAAAAACTCACGACTGGATAAAGCCGTTAAATATGCCCGGAATCATAAAGAACTCCTTGAGACATATCTTGAAGACGGACGATGCAGCATATCCAATAACCTGTCAGAAAATGCAATCCGTCCATTTACCGTCGGAAGAAAGAACTGGCTGTTCTCTGATACAACAAAAGGGGCTGAAGCCAGCTCAATCTGCTATACCATGGTAGAAATGGCAAAAACTCATGGACTAAATCCCCTCCTCTACATGAATTTCCTTCTTGTCAATCGACCTGGGAAAAACCCGTCAGACAATGATCTGGCAATCCTGGCTCCATGGAGTGATCTCGCACAGGAACAGTGCAAATCTTAACTGCCATTTCAAATGGTACAAAAATACTTCCATTTATCCATATGATATTTGATTGTCAAGGTTCATCAAATCACGCGCCCCATTATTGAGCGCTTACGAAGAGGTGATGGTTTCGACTGATTCAGAAGCATATGCAAGCATCGCCCGTGAGTATGGGGCAAAAGTTCCGTTTCTCCGTTCTGATGAAAACAGCAGCGATACCCATGCGCCCCATTATGGTGTCATTTAGGAGGGTGCATATGTCAGATCCCAGACCATACCGCAATAACAGGGACCAGGGGTTAAGTTTGAAGAAAATCACTCGTCTAGGCAGGTGCACAGCAGTTGTATAAAGTGTAAAAATCCGTACAAATTCACAAGTTTTTTAAAGGAGTTGCACAACTATGGACAAGATCATACACGAGGTCAGGCTTGCTCATTGGCGTAGGATCATCGCTGCAAATGTCAATCGAATTTATACATGGAAAATAGTATACCGTTTACCCCCCTTATTCTTTGTGAGAAATTGAGGTGTCAAAAATGAAGTTATTGAACAGAAATAGTACACCTGCATCAACTTTTTCGAGGAAATCCTGAAAGTCCTCAAGATTTAGTAATCGGGTTTGGTTATTGATAGAAGTGATCCTAACCTGTATATACTCATTAATCCCGCCATAATTGAATATAGCTACGTATTGTTTGTCACAGTGATTTACTTCGGCCTCTTTACACATAACCCAGTTATTGGGAATCAGCCAAATATGCGACCGACTTTTGCTCTCGGTTGTATCAGTGTCCTCAACGTTTAAAGTGATATTCTTTTTTCCTACATCGATACGCCGAATCCGCTCTCCCTCGTGTGTTTCTCCTATCAAGGGCCCTTTCAGATAAATGGTTATCTCCTCTTTACATTTGGCGTAATTTTTTTTTTCATCTATGCCATCTCCTACTATATCAAGATCATACAGGAGAAAATCATAACTGGTTAAAAACTCATGAAAACTCAGAGAGAAATCATATTTTTCCAGGAGTTCGTTCTTGCATTCTTCTGTCAATATGGTTTGAAGCAGATCCCAGTTGTTGTAAATTTCTGGCGGTTCTAATTGTGTTGAATATACTAGATCAATTTTATAGCCCAATGTCTTCAAATAGTTAATTGTCGCGGTTAAAGCATTTTTGTCCTGTATTCCAATGGAATCGACCATTTCTGCAGTTGTTTTCCATTCATCAATACATCGTACATAGTTTTCTCTTAAATGCCATTCCTTACATATGACATCTACTGAATAGTCCGATAAACGCGCGGTTCCACCATATATTTTACTGATGTATTTCTCGCTTAAATGCAAAAGTTCTGCCATGTCACGGTTTTTATATCCTCGACTTTGAGCCTCATTTTTAAGTCGTATACCGATCAACCTGTCTATGGTGTTCTCTTGATTTGTTTTTTTCATACTTTTTTACCTCGATATATATAAGATATATAAAAAGTGTAGTTACCGCATGGAAAGAAAGGTAACCCAAGGATGTTTACAAATGATACCTTTTGCGATATGATTGTACCACGTGGAAGATGAGAATTGCAAGAATTATATAGAATAATATGCCTGTGTTAGATAGAAAGACATAAGTATTCTAGGAGGTATTCGAATATG
>DFGZ01000262.1 GCA_002371295.1 Oribacterium sp. UBA3737
GTGTTTTATCATTTCCTCAACCTGGTCATCCTGTGTGGACTGGCTCTGGGAGGAGTTATATATTTCCAATGTTATCTCCTGCCCGGCTTCAGCCCTTGCCGAAAGGACATCTTCATTGAGATCCTTGAGGATCTCCGAGATAAAGGTGTCATACCGGTCGTAAACCGTGATGCCGATCTTTATTTCATTGTCCGGCTTTTCAGGCACAGCTCCGGCTCCGCACCCCGGCAGAGTCAGGAGTACCCCTGCCGTAATAAGCATTAATAATTTTTTCTTCATATGCTTCTTCTTGATCATCGGGATAACAACCTCTCATTTATTATTCAGCATTTTAGAGCCTTAAGCTTACACAGATACACATCTTATATGCTCCATATTTACAAAGGATCGACAATGGTTTTTAGTCACTCCTGATAAACACTTTTTTTGTGGTTTTATCTGACACACAGACACCTTACAATCTGGCAGGCTCTGATTCCGGCCTCAGGTTTCAGCGGACTATGGGGAACAATATCTGCTGATTATCCTCTCCGAACAGATTCTCTTTATTTACAACGCCGAAACTGATCTCCCTGTCCTCAAGAACCGAGGTGCGGTTCTTAAGCTTTAACGCAAGATCTGACAGGCTTTGATACCCCATGCTGAAATCGTTGGTAAGTATCATGGAGTCGATCAGTCCGGAATCGATATAGTACACAAGCTTTTCGCTGCAGCCTGAGCCGTATAGCTTTCTGTTTTCCGAATCTCCCTTTGTGCAGTAATCTACAGCTTTCTCCATGCTGTTATTATCAAGGCATACGATGACCTCTGCGGGATTTTTTGTATCCGCCTTTTCCAAATCCTCGCTGGTGTAACGGGATTCCGAAATATTCCAGACTATCTCAAGATCCAGATTCTCCGTTGCATCCATAAATCCCTTCAGCCTCTGCTGCATCCCGGACTGTTTCTGATTACCGGAAACTATTCCGATTTTAATGCTTTCCTCTTCTGTCCTGCCCTTTAAATCTATGGCAAGCTCATTGCCTATGGCTCTTCCTACGGCGTAATTATCGGGGGCAACGGTTGCATGATTTCCTCTGACATCCACATCCGCGTCAACGGTTGTCACCACAAATTCCACCGGTACCCTGGCACTTATGGAAGAAACCATTTCACGTATACCATCACTCAGGCAGAATTCAACTATCACACCGTCAGCTCCCTGAGAGATCCTTGAATTGATCATGGATGCTTCTTCCTGGATATTGTCTATATAATCTGTATACACGTAGTCAAGCTCGATGCCGTTATCCCTGGCAGCCTGTTCAAGACCTGCCTTAAAGGGTACCCACCTTCCTTCGGAAGAGTTGCTGACTATCACGGAAATCTTATAGTTCTCCGAGTTTATACCCTTTGTGAGCATAACCAGGCAGAACATGATTACTATAAGGGCCGCCACCACCACAGGCAGCAGAAATTCTTTATCTTCATTCATTATTTCTATCCATCACCTGTTTAAAGATATAATCCTTACGGATTCTTTCGAACCACTCAAAACCGCATGGCTCCCAAGATTAAAGATCATGGGAAGATTTTTTTCTCAGTGATTTATAATGTCCGCTTTCCAGCAGCTTCTGATTTTCCTCATTAAACAGTACCGCCGGAAGGTGTATGGTAATGCAGGTTCCCTCGTCAGGTTCCGATTCAACCTTTAAACCATACTGCTCACCGAATCTGAGCTTGATTCTCTTATGAACATTAACAAGTCCTACCCCGGATCCGTGCTTTGGAGCACGTTTTGCTCCTTCATCCTCGTTTAGAAGATTTTCCAGGACCTCCGGAGGCATACCAAATCCGTTATCTCTCACCTCAATGTAAATGTCTCCAAGGGAAATGTCATTCTCTGTTCCGGCTTCACCAACCCTGCCGGAATTACGCGAATTTATTTCATCTGATTTTTTCGATGAATGATCAATTCCATTCGATTTGGCCCTATCATCACCATAAGGCTCAAATCTTGCAACGATTCTTATCTCTCCCTCATCATCAGGATCCATATCACCAACCCCGTAATATATGGCATTTTCGAGAATAGGCTGAACGATAAGCTTTATGGTGGCAAACTTTTTCACCTCTTCCTGAACGTCGAAGTTCACCTTGAAATTATTCTTATACCTTACCTTCTGGATATTCATATAGTTCTCTGCGTGGCGTATCTCCTGCTCCATGGGAATGATATTTTTTCCCCTGCTGAGACTTATTCTGAAGAGGCTGGCAAGCTGTGTCACCATGAACACTGCATCTTTATTTTTCTCACCCTCTATCATCCATACAATGGAATCCAGGGTATTGTAAAGAAAGTGCGGATTTATCTGAGACTGGAGAGCATCCATCTCGGTCTTTCTCTTTTCCTCCTGCTCTATAACGATATCATCCATAAGCTGATTGATACGTCCCAGGGAATGTCTCAGAGTCTTTCCCAGATGCTCAACCTCCCGGGTACCTCCCACATAGATATCCTCAGGATAAATATCTCCGTTTTCCATATTTCTAATGGATCTGTTCAGAAGATTAAGAGGACGTGAAATGCGGCTTGAGATCATTTTGTTGATGAAGATCATTATGAGAAGTCCGCAGGCGATAAGGAGTATGACAAGAAGTCGCATATTGCTGATATCCAGCTGGTATGCCTTTTCGGGAAGCACGGCTATCATTTTCCAGCCGGTATAGGAAATGCTGTCAACTATGACCTGTCTTTTTTCGCCCCCGAAGACTTCATCATGTATACCATCCGCATAATGGGCATTATTGATATTATTCTCATTGATGATCTCATAGTTTATCTGC
>DFGZ01000080.1:0-2388 GCA_002371295.1 Oribacterium sp. UBA3737
CAGTATATCTGCCGCAAGACCACATGTGAACATCATTGAGCCCCAGACAAAAAAGCTGTATTTGGGCTTCTCATCCTGCTCACCCAGTACTATATTTCCTATATCCGAGCAGGCGATATAGATGGATATCACCGCAAAGGCAAGTCCTATGAAAAGATAATAAACTCCGAAGCTGTCACCAAGAAAACTTCTTATATTGTTAATGATGACATTGGACTCCTGAGGCACCATAAAGAAGAACACGCACATCATTCCGATAAGAAGGAACGGAACCAATGTTATAAACCAGTCTATTCTGTTTTTGTCAAAAGAAGATTTCTTGTTCATTTTTATACACCCTTTCCTAAGTTTTGAACATGATAGCATCAGAGTCCCTATTCGTCAAGTTTGTTTTTCTTACAAAAATCATCCGAAAATGGAGCGTGGGACGGAGTTAGTGGTTCATTTTTAAAAAATGAACCACTAACTCCGTCCCACCAGGTTCTCCGACTAATCAAAGTCGTCAACATTTTCCTTTGTGATTTTCTGATATGGGAGTCTGATATATTTGTCTCCCTGAAGTCCCAGACCTTCGAGGTTCTCACCGGCAGCAAGTCTTTTCGAAAGGTTAAAGATGGCGTCGGCCTGACCACGGGCATCATTATAGACCGTTGCAGCCATGCTGCCTTCCTTAACGGCTGCTCTTCCCGGTTCCGTTCCGTCTATACCTATGACATAGGGCCACTTGTACTCGGGAATATCCGAAACATTATAGGCATCTATAACCCCAAGGGCCATATCGTCATTATTGGCGAATACAAACTCTATTTTATCTCCATGGTTTTTTATAAGCTTTTCCATCTGGTTTGAAGCCTGAGCCCGATTCCAGTTGGCAATGGCATATCCCAGCTTATCAAGCTTCACTCCCAGCTCCCGTATCCGGTTTACACAGTTCTCTGAGCGGACTATGGCGTCCTGATGACCTGCCTCGCCTTCCAGGATAACGTACTGGATCTCGCCGTCATTGTTTCTGTCAACGTTTTCGTTCTTTATAATGTCAACCGCCAGCTCTCCCTGCATGATTCCGGATTCAAATGCATCCGCCCCCACATAATAGAGCTTATTCCACCTCAGCATATCCTCATCCACCAGCTCCCGGTTAAAGAATACTATGGGGATATCGGCATTTCTTGCCGCATCTATGATATTGGAAGGTGCCGTGCGGTCAACAAGATTTACACATATAACATCACAGCCGTGTTTTATCATTTCCTCAACCTGATCATCCTGTGTGGACTGGCTCTGGGAAGAGTTATATATTTCCAATGTTATCTCCTGCCCGGCTTCGGTCCTTTCCGAAAGGACATCTTCATTCAGATCCTTGAGGATCTCAGCGATAAAGGTATCATACCTGTCATAAACCGTGATGCCGATCTTTATTTCATTGTCAGGCTTTTCAGGCACAGCTCCGGCTCCGCAACTCGGCAAAGTCAAGAGTGCCACCGCCGCCATAAGCATTATTATTTGCTTTTTTATATGCTTCTTCCTGAACATCGGTATAACAACCTCCCATCTATTAACGAAGCTTTTTAGAGCCTTAATCTTACACAGATGCATATCTAACGGGCTCTATATTTACAAAGGAGCAACAATGCTTTTATTCAGTGCACCAACCCCGGTCTTTGATTTCAACGGACAATGGGGAACAGTATCTGCTGGTTATCCTCTCCGAACAGATTCTCTTTGTTCACAACACCGAAACCGATCTCCCTGTCCTCAAGAACCGAGGTTCGGTTCTGAAGCTTTAATGCAAGGTCTGACAGGCTTTGATACCCCATGCTGAAATCGTTGGTAAGTATCATGGAGTCGATCAGCCCGGAATCGATATAGTACACAAGCTTTTCGCTGCACCCCGAGCCGTAGAGCCTTTTGTCACCCGAATCTCCCTTTGTGCAGTAATCTACCGCTTTCTCCATGCTGTTATTATCAAGGCATACGATTATCTCTGCGGGATTTTTTGTATCCGCCTTTTCCAAATCCTCGCTGGTGTAACGGGATTCTGAAACATTCCAGACTATCTCCGGATCAAGATTCTCCGTTGCATCCAAAAATCCCCGGAGCCTCTGCTGCATCCCGGACTGTTTCTGATTACCTGAAACTATTCCTATTTTAACTCTTCCCTCTTCTGTCCTGCCCTTTAAATCTATGGCAAGCTCATTACCTATGGCTCTTCCCACGGCATAATTGTCGGGGGCAACGGTTGCATGATTGCCTCTGACATCCACATCCGCATCAACGTTTGTAACCACAAATTCAACCGGTACCCTGGCACTTATGGAAGAAACCATTTCATGTATTCCCTCACTAAGGCAGAATTCCACTATGACACCGTCAGCTCCCTGAGAGATC
>DFGZ01000080.1:2474-4133 GCA_002371295.1 Oribacterium sp. UBA3737
GCTTCTTCCTGGATATTGTCTATATAATCTGTATACACATAGTCAAGCTCGATGCCGTTATCCTTTGCAGCCTGTTCAAGACCTGCCTTAAAAGGTACCCATCTTCCTTCGGAGGAGTTGCTGACTATCACGGAAATCTTATAGTTCTCCGAGTTTATGCCCTTTGTGAGCATAACAAGGCAGAACATAATAACTATAAGGGTCGCCACCACCACAGGCAGCAGAAATTCTTTATCTTCGTTCATTATTTCTAACCATTACCTGTTTAAAGATAGAATCCTTACGGATTCTTTTGAACTGCCCGAAGCCGCATGGCTCCCGGGATTAAAAACCATGGGCAGATTTATTTCTCAGGGATTTATAATGTCCGCTTTCCAGCAGCTTCTGATTTTCCTCATTAAACAGTACCGCCGGAAGGTGTATGGTAATGCAGGTTCCCTCGTCGGGTTCCGATTCCACCTTTAAACCATACTGCTCACCGAATCTGAGCTTGATTCTCTTATGAACATTAACAAGTCCTACCCCGGATCCGTGCTTTGGAGCACGTTTTACCCCTTCCTGATCGTTTAGGAGATTTTCCAGAACCTCCGGAGGCATACCAAATCCGTTATCTCTCACCTCAATGTAAATATCTCCCATGGAAATGTCATTCTCCATTTCGGCTTCACCAACCCTGCCGGAATTTCGCAAATTTGTTTCATCCGGTTTTTTCGATATATCATCGATCTCCTTCGATATGGCCATGTCATCACCATAAGGCTCAAATTTTGCAATGATTTTTATCTCTCCCTCATCATCAGGATCCATATCACCAACTCCGTAATATATGGCATTTTCCAGGATGGGCTGAATGATAAGCTTTACGGTTGCAAATTTTTTCACCTCCTCCTGAACGTCGAAGGTCACCTTGAAATTATTCTTATACCTTACCTTCTGAATATTCATATAGTTCTCTGCGTGGCGTATCTCCTGCTCCACAGGAATGATATTTTTTCCCCTGCTGAGACTTATTCTGAAGAGGCTGGCAAGCTGTGTCACCATGAACACTGCATCTTTATTTTTCTCACCCTCTATCATCCATACAATGGAATCCAGGGTATTGTAAAGAAAGTGTGGATTTATCTGAGACTGGAGGGCGTCCATCTCAGTCTTTCGCTTTTCCTCCTGCTCTATAACGATATCATCCATAAGCTGATTGATACGTCCCAGGGAATGTCTCAGAGTCTTTCCCAGATGCTCAACCTCCCGGGTTCCCCCAACATAAATATCTTCAGGATAAATATCTCCGTTTTCCATATTTCTTATGGATCTGTTCAGAAGATTAAGAGGTCTTGAGATGAGGCTTGAGATCATTTTGTTTATGAAGATCATGATGAGAAGTCCGCAGGCGATAAGGAGTATGACAAGAAGTCGCATATTGCTGATGTCAAGCTGGTATGCCTTTTCCGGAAGCACGGCTACCATTTTCCAGCCGGTATAGGAAATGCTGTCAACTATGACCTGTCTTTTTTCACCGCCGAAGACCTCATCATGTATACCATCCGAATAATGAGCATTGTTGACATTATTCTCTTTGATGATCTCATAGTTTAACTGCATCTGTTTCGGATGATATATGATATTTCCGCTTGAATCAGTAAGATAGATATACTGACCGGT
>DFGZ01000080.1:4320-6242 GCA_002371295.1 Oribacterium sp. UBA3737
GGGATCCAGAAACAGGTTTTCCACATGGGGGGTTGAGAAATGAAGGTTCTCCATTTTATCAAAGGCCGAGGTGAACCACTTCTGGGTTGTTACCTGAAGATCGGCCTTTAAGCTTGAGATGGGGGATGCCGAAACCAGGGTACCATCCTGCATAAACAGGGAAAGACTCACCAGATTATCCTTGTGAGCCTCATATATGATATTCATCTCATTATCAACCGAATCTCTTTCAAAATCAGCATTTTTGATGACATCATAGTACATGGCATCAGAGATACGCCGCATACTCACAAGATAGTCCTCAAGGTTTACAACCGACTGCTCCATGAGCTGCTGCGTGGCCTCTATGGTACCGCTTCTCATACGGCGGGCAAACAGGGTGTACAGCATTAACCCGAGGATCAAAAGAAGGGTAAAGGATACCACCGTAAAAGCCATAAGAATGGTACTCTGTATGGTGTGGGGCATATATTTCCTGATTCTTTCATTAACCTCGGAAACCCTTTTGTTCAGAAGCTCCTCTCCGGACTCTCTTGCTTCAACAATCTTTTCTACCCCTGAAGCCTTATTCAATTCCTTTTTATTTCCCTGATCATCCATTTTGCTGAGATTTATATCTTGATGGCGAAACGCCAAACTTCTTTTTGAATGCATAACTGAAATAGTTCGGGTCACTGTAGCCCACAGCCTCAGCTATAACATAGGTTTTCTCATTCTCATCCAAAAGCATACGCACAGCCATTTCCATACGCATGTCAGTGAGATAATTTATAAAGGTTTTTCCGGTTTCTTTCTTAAATACCGTAGAAAAATACGCAGAGCTGATGCCAAGATAGGAACACATGCTCTCTACGGTAAGATCCTTATTGCTGTAATTATCCCTGACATAATCAATGGCCTTTGACACGAAACCCTTTGTTGTATCCTGACGGCTAGTGCGAAGGATCTCTCTTATTTCATGCGTAACAGACTTAAGCCATTTTGTAAGCTCCTGCTTATCCATGTGCTGTACCTTGTCATAAGGATCCTCATCCTTTTCGAAGATCTCTGTTGTATCGATATGATTGGACTTTATAAAGCGATATATTTCAGACACCATATCCATAACAAAGAATCTGTAATCCTGTATGGAAGGATTTACCGGCATTTCTTCCGAAATGTACCTTTCCACTTCCATATCAAGATTATCTCCGGAATCCATTTTGATTGCCTTAAACACAGCATAAAGCTTCTGATCCACAGGCTCAGCCTTCAGGTTATCCGTGGTCTTGTTTCTTTCGGGAGCTATCTCGGAAATGTTTATGGCCTGGCCTCTTCCATAGATGACTCTGTAGGAGATGGCCTCTCTGGCTCCTTCATAGGCCTTGGGCAGGGACATTATACCTGAAACAGGCTTGCCTATTCCGGCGGTTATGGTGGCATTGGACACACGCTTACTGAGTCTGCAGAGAACCTGACAGGCATCCGTGAGCTGGGTAACATCACTTTCAGCTTCCATCTGAACTATGATGATAATGTTTCCGAGGTAGGAAAAAAACTTTGCCCTCCATCTCTCCTCCATCTGTTCTTCCCAGAGTTTCCTTACGGACATGGTGATGAGCACAGGGTTAATGCCTTCCGGCGCAAGTGAAATGCTGTTATGGAGTATCACAACATCATAAAACGGACCCTCCAGGCTTACCTGATAATCCATCATATCTCTTTGGAGGTAATCCTCTGACACACGTCCTTCTATGAGGGAGGTGTAAAAATTCTCCTGTAATATGGGAAGGCTTTCCTGATAGTAGGTTTTAAGCATGTTGATGTTCTGCTTTTCATCAAACTCCTTATCAAGAGCGGACTTTATCCGCTTAAAGACTTCACTTAGCTCTGTTGCATCGATGGGCTTAAGTATGTACTCTTCAGCTTCAAGCCTGATGGCT
>DFGZ01000108.1 GCA_002371295.1 Oribacterium sp. UBA3737
AGACAGTTCAGACAGCTCTGGATTGCTCGTATCAACGCTGCTGCAAGACTTAACGGTCTTTCATACAGCAAGTTCATGTTCGGTCTCAAGTCAGCAGGTGTTGACATGAACCGTAAGATGCTTTCTGAGGTAGCTATCGCAGATCCAGAGGGATTCGCAAAGCTTGCAGAGACAGCAAAGGCTCAGCTTAACAAGTAATTTCAAATTGCTTATTTAACCCCGATGTATTTACATCGGGGTTTTATTTTGATAAAACGTATATATTAAATTTCGGGTTGACTGAGCTCTTTCTATATGCTAATATTTAGAGGTTCGCGGAGGTGGCGGAACGGCAGACGCGCACGGTTCAGGTCCGTGTGAGGTAACACTCTTGAGGGTTCAAATCCCTTTCTCCGCACTATTTAAGGCATCGGTCAAACCGATGCCTTTTTCGTATCATAAATCATATACACTTTTATGGTATTAAAAACGCCCGCACTTTTTACAATCGAAGTGCGGGCGTTTTTAATCTGTTACCGAATGATATTTCCCAAAACCCCATAAGAAACAACCGACATAATAACCGACGCCATAAGTATTCCTGTAAGTATAGCCGGTACTGATTTTCTCCTTGGCATATGCAGAAGACCGGCAACCAAAGATCCTGTCCAAGCGCCTGTTCCCGGAAGAGGTATACCTACAAAGAGCGTAAGTCCCCAGAAATCATATTTTTCAATAGCTGCCTGATTCTTCTCCACCTTATTTCTGAGCCACATAGCTATCTTTTTTGTAGGTCCGAACTTTTCAAGCAGTATAACGATCTTTTCAATGAACAGCAGCACAAACGGTATAGGAAGAAGATTTCCTATAATACAGATAAGAAGAGCTTTCAGATATGTTATGTCAAGAATTGACGCCGCCAGAAGACCTCCTCTAAGCTCCAGAACCGGCATCATAGAAATAATGAAGACCACCGATTCCCTGGAGAGTATACCTCTCATGTTTTCAGTTAAAAAATTTACCAGACTATCCATTTATCCTCCTAATGTATATCCCTGTAATACCCCTGCAATCAATGCTTAATTTTTTATTACCGCTTCTTACGCCAGGTCTATCTTCCTTGAATGCAAAAATAAGATGTGCTAAACTTAATAGATGACTTAATATCTGATAGTGTACTCTTACGTACTCAGCAGATTCTAATTGAAACATTAATTTGTGTCAAGAACAGCATTATCATACATTGTAAAGCTGTAACTATCCTTAAAAAGAAAGATATTAATATGATTGATTACCAGCATGAAATAGACCGGTTTAAGCCAAGCCTCGATGTAGATCAGATAGAAGATGCCATTGTAAAGATGGACCTTACCGATATGAACGATATCATGACTAAATTAATTGAAAATGCTATCGAGCAGAAGAAGGACTCAGAGAAATGAACTACGATATAACTCTAGGACGTATATCTAACTGCTACTACAATCTGGGGCTTGAGAGAGCAAAATTACGTGATTTAAGCGGTGCGGCAGAGTTACTGAAAAAATCCCTGCTTTTCAACAAATACCAGAAGGATGCCAGAAATCTTCTGGGACTCATATTTTTTGAATGTGGTGAAACTGCAGACGCCCTGGTTCAGTGGGTCATAAGTCTGAATATGTTCCCCCATGACAACATTGCAGACGAATATCTTGAAGCGGTACAGCGTAAACCGGCTATTCTTCGTATATGTACCGACAACGTGAACAGATATAATCAGGCCCTGATATATGCCCAGACTAACAACGAAGATCTGGCCATAATGCAGCTCAATCAGGTCATACAGGACAGTCCTAACTATGTAAAGGCCCACATACTTCTTGCTCTTCTGTATATGAAGAGAGAGCACTGGGTCAAGGCGGGACGAAGCCTTTACAAGGTATTAAAGATTGACCGAAACAATCCGAAAGCACTTGTACTTATGGACGAGGTAAAGCAGAAAACCGGTCGTAAAGAGGTTGAGCAGAGTAAACTGAGAAATGCTTTCTCACACCGCAAAATGACTGATGATGACGTCATCGTCCCTCAGGAAGTAAAGGAAGTTTCACCCTGGATGGTAGTTGTCTACATATTAATAGGTGTAGTTCTTGCTCTGTTAACATTTAATATGCTGATACTTCCCGCAAACAAACGGGCCCTCAATGCAAGCAATAATCAGGAGCTCATTTCCTATACAGATAAGCTTGACCTGGCAAACAGGGAAATAAAGGATCTTAACGAACAGTACAGCACTCTGGAAAAGCAGTATCAGGAAGCCGCTCTTCAGATTCAGCAGTTCCAGAATGCCAATGAATCCTTCATGGGTCAGTACCGTGCACTCACTCAGATCAATCAGGCTTATGAAAGCGGAGATATGATCCTTGCGGCCCAGCTTTATACAGGTCTTGATTCTTCCCAGATAGCAGATGAGAACCTGATGGCCCAGTATCAGAATATAAAACATATCATGGAAAGCTCCGTATATCAGGAACTTGCCAAGAAAGCTACCGACGCATGGAACGCAGGAGACCAGCAGACTGCAGGAGAATTGTACCTGCTCAGCGTGACCATACGTGAAGAGCCGGAGAATATGTTCCTCCTTGCCAGACTTTACCAGTCCATGGGACGTTCGGACGATGCCAATACTCTTTTCGACAAGATCATCGGGTCCTATCCCGACTCACCATACGCCGAAAAAGCAAGGAGTATCCGCGGTTATTAATTATGAGGTAAATGAAATGCTAAATGTTGAGAAAATTCGACTTATGGCACAGCTTTCCATATATGAAAGGAAGGAAGGAAAAGGCATACTTGAAACAAGCAGGCACTTCAAGGGAGATTATATCTCCCGAAGACTTCTTACCTCTGCCATTTTCTATACCCTGTGCTTTATATTGATAACGATAGTTCTCACCATCATTAACCTTGAAGAGGTGCTTGTAAAGCTGAACATTCCTTTCATCATGGAATCACTTCACACTGTATTTGTTATATACCTTATCGGTATGGTGATCATGCTGCTCATTGCATATATAAGATACAACTCGAGCTATGATTACGCTCATCGTAAAAGTCTTTTCTACGCTGCAAAGCTGGATAAGCTTCTCCGCATGCAGGAAAACGAGGATGACGTTCTTGATATAACAGAAGAGGAATCCGAGTACTACAAGGAGACCGGTGGAAAGATAAGAATCTATGATGACAAGAGGAATACATGGGAGACCGTAAAACCCAGATTTCACACAATCGTCAATCACGGAACAACTGAAGCTCCTTCCGGAGGATACAGAAGCCGGGATCTTCAGTACACTCCGATACACAAAGGTTCATACAGTTCCGATGTGCCTAATGACGGCTGGCTTGACGATCCCGAGGATGATTATTACACATCCGGCAAGGATTCCATTGACAGTTCAGCACCTCAGGGCGGCTGGCTGGATGAGGATCTGGAAGACGATTATGATGACGGACTTGAAATCCTCAGCATTAGCAAAAAAGATAAATGAAAGGCATGGCACATATAGATGTTACGAGTAAAAGAATCCTTACAAAAATTCTATACGAAAAATGATTATTGGACATTGCCGGTCACAAAAGCGATTACTGCATTTTTGTGTTTTTTAACTGTCAACAGTCGTGTGGGGTTCAGTGATGTTCTGTCGAACCCTCTGATCTGTTTTGCAGCTTCAGTACTTTGCTCATTTTTACCATGGACCTGCATTCCCGTGTTCTTCTGTTTATTTATCCTTGGTAATGCCTATGCCGCTTCACTGGAGATAACACTTGTTGCAGTAGTTGTCCTGCTTTTGGCTTCACTTATCCAGTCAGCCTTCCGTGCAGGTCATGCAATTCTTATCGCCCTCGTGCCTTTGTTTTTTTACATACATATACCTTATGTTCTTCCGGTTATCGCCGGTTTATCATTAGGGCTCATGTCCATAGTCCCCATATCAGTGGGCATCATGCTTTATTACTTCATAGAGTATATGGCAGGGCACACAGCCATAGCGGCATCGCAGAGTGACATCACAGCCATGGCCACTGCCTACGCAGGACTGTTCGGAAATCTTTTCAAGGACAAAGATGCGATAGTTGCCATACTTGCTTTTGCTCTTTGTGTTATAGTGGTTTTTATAATCAGTCAGATTCCTTTCGACGGTAACTGGATAGTTGCTGCCGCAGCAGGTATCATAGTTGTGGCTGCAGCAACCATTTTCGGTCGTATGCATTTCGGACTTGAGATTTCATTTTTGGAAATGCTGCCCGGACTTTTATTTTCATGTATCCTTTCCATAGGCTATGTATTTGTATTTCACGCCGTAGATTACCAGCGCACAGAACGCCTTCACTTTGAAGATGACGATTATGTTTATTATGTAAAAGCTGTACCTAAATTAAAATCAGAAGATGAGGAAGAGTTATAATGCCTGAATTTCTTTCAACGATACGGAGTTGGTTCAGTTTACTGCCGCCTTTTTATTTCACCAATGTTTTGGAGATAATCATACTGGCAGTGATCGTGTACGAATTCCTCTTATGGATAAAAAACACACGTGCCTTTGAGCTCCTCAAGGGTCTCGTTGTCATAGCTCTTTTTATCGTTGTGGCATGGTTCTTTAAACTCACTACCATAATGTGGATCATCGAGAGAATATCCACCGCGTTCATCATCGCGGCCGTTGTAATTTTTCAGCCCGAACTCAGAAAGGCTCTCGAGCAGCTGGGAAGCAGAAATTTTATCACCAGTCTTTTTCCTAACGATGCCGAGGATGCCAGCATCCATACCATAAACGAGATAGTTAAAGCCACCTTTGAGATGGCAAAGAAGAAGACCGGAGCTCTTATCGTTATACAGCAGGAGCAGTCTCTCAACGAAATCGCCGAGACAGGCATACTTATCAACGGTATTGTGACCTCAGCTCTCCTCATCAACATCTTTGAAAAGAACACCCCCCTTCATGACGGCGCTGTGGTTATAGTGGGAGACCATGTAGTTTCCGCAACCTGTTATCTTCCGTTATCAGATGCGGGAATTTCCAAGGATTACGGCACACGGCACAGGGCAGCCCTTGGTGTTTCAGAAACCTGTGATGCCATAACCATAGTTGTGTCAGAGGAGACAGGCCGGGTATCAGTTGCAGTAAACGGAGTACTTAAGAGAGCTGTAGATGCGGATGCTCTTCGCGGAATGCTTCCTATTCATAAAAACGAAGACCTCCCCACCGAGAACCCTCGTTTCCGTTTATTCCGCAATAACAGAAAGGAGAGAAGAGAATGATAAAAGATTTTTTCACTGAAAATCTGTCTCTCAAATGCATAAGCATTGTTCTCGCCTTTGTTATATGGATTATGGTTGTCAATGTCTCAAAACCCGAGACAACAGACACAAAAAGCGTCCAGCTGGAGGTTAAGAACCAGACCATATTTGAGGAGGATTCAAAAACCTGGTCAGTGGACAGGACCAATGTCAACATTTCTTATAAGGTAAGAAGTGATGTGCGTTCCACCATTTCCAGTTCCGACTTCCACGCATATATCGATCTCTCGGATTACAGCATCACCGGTTCCGTACCCGTATATGTTGAAGTCCTCAACGGAAAGGAAACCATCATAGATGATGTGCAGATACACCCTTCCGTTGCCAAGGTGAGCATCGAAAATGTTCAGAATAAAAAATTCGATATCAGAAAGCAGATCAAGGGGGAACCTAAGTCCGGCTATAAGGCTGCCAATGTAATCCTCAGTCCTGAATCAGCATATCTGACAGGTCCCGAATCCGAAATAGGACGAATCTCCTCTATAGGAGTGGAAGTCGACGTTTCCGGTATTTCCGCTAATCAGGATGGGATAGCAAAACTGATATATTACGATGCGAACGGCAATACCCTGAACAACTTAAAGGAAGTCTCTTCCAATATAGAAGATATCAACTATTCAGTTACCATCCATAAGGAGAAAAGCATTAATCTTTTGTCATCAGTTTCCGGAACACCTGCTGCGGGATATCAGTATGAATCCACAACGGTTTCTCCGGACAGTGTGACTCTTGCCGCATCTCCGGGAATCATTGAAGCCATGACTGTTTTCGAGCTTCCGGAAATCAGTCTGAATGGAGCTACCGAAAGTATAAATGTGACCTTTGACCTTTCCAAATATCTCCCGGCAGGAATCGAACTTGCAGATGATCAGGATTCCCAGGTCAATGTCCTTGTACGTATTGAGAAATTACCTGATATAGGTGACAATCCGTCAAACGGCGGTATGGTTCCTGCTCCACATCCTAACCAGCCTGCAGAACCGACTGGCGAAGATATCGGAAAACCGGATCAAAAGCCGCTTCATACAGATGAGCAGATCCCGCAGAACGAGACTGCAGCAGCAGAGACCTCTGCTGTTGACAGCGAATCTGAGATTTCCGGCAGTACTGAGCAGTCTGAAACAGATACGGAGCAAAGTTCTTCCGATGAAAGCAGCGTTGAACAGAATCAGTCAAAAGAAACTTCATCTATGGAGAATACACAAAATTGATAATCAGCGATTTTAAAATATCAATCCTATATACAGCTGCCTATTTTATAAGCTTCATGGCAGGAAGAGCGGGAATTTCCGCTCTTTCTGCTATTTGTCTTATAGGCATGGCTGTATTTTTTTATTATACGGAGAAGAAAAGGACCAACGAACTTTTAAATCTCAGAGGACTTATGGCATTGGGCATACTGGGAGGAGAGGGCATAGCCAGATTACAGCTTAGTTCCCTTTCAACAGTGTGGACCGAATCCACCTGGCTATCCTTTTATCTGTTCTATCTGGTTTTTTTCATGGTTTCCGGTGCAGCGGAACGCTTCACTGAATCCCGGGCTTTACTTTCAAAAAAGCATCTTTCACTATATAAAAGGAAGATATCCGATACTGCCCTTCACAGGTCCATCATCATTTTGGTGATCATCATTTCCTGGAGCGCTTTTTTCTATGAAGCTGCAAATCTCGGGTTCATCCCTCTATTCACTGTGGATATGCCTCATGCCTACAGCTATTTCCATCTGAAGGGCATCCATTATTTTACGACCCTTGCCGTTCTTGTTCCGGCTGTATCAGTGCTTTACCTGGAGCACAGAAAAAAACAGGATCTGAAACCTGATGCAGTCTCGATTCTCGGGATTTTTCTTCCTCTTTTACTGAGTGTACTTCTGGTATCCAGATTTCAGTTTATGTTCGCCGCCATACTGGCTGTTTTTGCAGCCGCTTCTTCCGGCAGAAAATACAAGCTCTGGCAGGTCATCACGATCTTTATGCTCATGGTGGCAGTTTATGTGACCATCACCATAGCACGTGCCCATTCAGTTGAGTACCTGAACAGCATTTTTGAAATGAAGAATCCGGATACTCCGATTTTCATAACCCAGCCATACATGTACATCGCAAATAATTACGATAATTTCAATGTCATGACCCGGGAGCTGACAGTTCATTCAAACGGTCTCAAGATGCTGTATCCATTCACGACACTAACGGGTCTCAAGTTTTTAAATCCGGACTTTGGCATGGGCTTTCCTCTTTTCACCACTAAAGAAGAGCTCACAACTGTAACACTTATATATGATGCATGGTATGATTTCGGGATCACAGGCGTTGTTCTGTTTGCTGCAGTCATCGGACTTATAACCGGTTTCATCCAATATGAACATAAAAGGGATTCAAATCCCTTTGCGAAACTGATATATGCAGAGCTTGCATTCTATTTTTCAGTTTCATTCTTCACAACCTGGTTCTCGAATCCCTCAACCTGGTTCTATCTTGGCTTCAGTGTATTGTTTTACCTCATTTATTGACAAAGCAAATAGGCGGAAATATAATTTCAATGGTAGAATATTTTTTCAGACATTTGAAAAGGGAGATAAACAAATGGAGAAGGATTTGAAGGCAACTGAGGTAAAGGACGAGGCTCTTAAACAGTCCTTTGCTGAGATTAAAAAAGCAGCAAACTCAGAGCAGCCTGCTGCAAAAAAGACAGGAACAAAGGCTGAAGTAAAGACAGAAGCCAAGACCGAAGCAAAGACAGCTGTTAAGGCAGCTGCAGAAAAGAAGCCGGTTGAGAAAAAGCCGGTAGAAAAGAAGCCCGTAGAGAAGAAGCCGGTTGAGAAGAAGGCAGAGACAAAGCCTGCTGCAAAGAAGGCCCCTGAGAAGAAAGCCGTAGAAAAGAAGCCGGTTGAGAAGAAGCCCGTAGAGAAGAAGGCTGAACCTAAGGCTGAAGTATCAACATTCGTAACATTACAGATTAACAATCAGGATTATGATCCTGCAAAGCTTCAGGAAGAAGCTATCGCAGCAGCCCGTAAGATCAAGGCTGACGTTGCAAGTGTTGATGTTTATATCAATGTTGCCGAGTCTGCAGCATACTACACCATCGACGGTGAAGGCAGTTCAGACTACAGAATCGATCTTTGATCGGTACGTTTATTCAAAACGGTACGCCTCGGTGTACCGTTTTTTTTGCGTAATAATTTTAGATAATCAGCCGACATATCATGTGTATCGGCAAATCCATAACAGAGAGAGTATATATGACTTTAGCATTACCACAAGAATTTCTAGACAGAATGAAAGAACTGCTTCCCGATGAGACAGAGTTCAAGGCATTCGTTGACAGTTATGAAGAAACACCGGTGCGTGGATTACGCCTGAACCTGAAAAAGTTTCTGGAAAATGAAGCCTCCGGAGACGAAAGGGCCATTACCTACGAGCGCCTTTTGACAGAATGGGAACTGACTCCTATAAATGAGGCAAGCTATGCGATATACAACGGAAAGAAGTATTACCGTGAGTTTTATATGAACGAGACCGTTCTTAACCAAAGAGGTATACGTCCCGGAAGGCACCCCTATCATGAAGCAGGTCTCTACTATATTCAGGGACCCGAAGCCATGCAGGCTGTCAGTCATCTGGATATCCGTCCCTATGACCGTGTAATAGATCTCTGTGCCAGTCCGGGAGGAAAATCTACCCAGGCTGCCGATATGCTTTCTCTTGATGAGGGCGGATTCATCATTTCAAATGAATACGTTTCCCTGAGGGCAAAAACTCTCAGCTCCAATATCGAAAGAATGGGCATAAGCAATGCTGCGGTTCTGAACGAAGACACCGGAAAACTGGCTCGTTTCTTCCCTGAGTATTTCACAAGAGTCATTGTGGATGCTCCCTGCTCGGGAGAAGGAATGTTCAGAAAGGATGAGACAGCCATAAAGGAATGGTCTCCGGATAATGTCCGGCTCTGTGCCGAACGCCAGAAGGAGATCGTGTCCGCTGCCTGCCGTATGCTCTCACCCGGCGGAAAGCTATGTTACTCCACCTGTACCTTTGAGAAGGAAGAGGACGAAGATATACGTGACTTTATACTGGAAAGCTTCCCGGATATGCATCTTGTTTTCGAAAAAAGATTCTGGCCCCATATAGATAAGGGCGAAGGGCACTATGTTTCTGTATTTCAGAGAGACGGCAATGATCCCTTCGAAGAAAAAAATACTTCCTTCGGTACAGTCATAAAAGGTCCGGACAGGAGCATTAGCATGCAGAACCTTACGGAAAGGAAGATGAAAGACCAGATTTATCTGATTCCGGACATAATTCCGGATTTATCTGGACTCAAGGTTTTCAGAACAGGCATACTTAAAGCTCAGGATCTGAAAAAACGCATAGAGCCCGAGCATGCACTTACTCACGCCATAAATATACACGATAAAAAGGAAGCAGAGAACTTTGAGTTTTCCGTATGTGATTACGGTTCGGAGGACCCCTTGACTTATCAGTACCTGAGAGGTCTCCAGATTCCTGCTCCCGAAGGCATGGATAAAAAGGGCTGGTGCATAGTGGCCTGCGACGGGGCGGCTCTTGGTCTCGGTAAAATAGTGAACGGGATGATAAAGAATCATTATCCTAAAGGATTGCGTTTTATGTAAAGATATGTGGTATCCGGATCCACGACCGGATCAGGAAATTCCATAACTTACGTTTCCGATAAGTATCTATGTTTTTATCGCAGAACATTAGGACATTTTGACAGAAAAGCAAGGAAAATCAGGCGTTAATTTATTAACAATATATATAAAATGACGTAAATTCATATTGAATTATGTATGTCTATCGTATACAATATATTCGACATAAACCGGGGTAAAAATACCCCTTGTTTATATATGAAATGGAGGATAAAAAATGGATAATCAGTCAACATCATCAGCTATGACAAGAATTCAGTCATTGCTCGATGAGTTCAGCTTTGTTGAGATCGGACGTCTTGTTGAAGCAAGATCTACAGATTTCAACCTTGCTGAAAAGAAAGCACCATCCGATGGTGTTGTAACCGGCTACGGAACTATCGACGGTAACCTCGTGTATGTTTATGCACAGGATGCTGCAGTTCTCGGCGGTTCAATCGGAGAGATGCATGCCAGAAAAATTGCCAACATTTACTCAATGGCGATGAAGAATCAGGCTCCTGTGATCGCACTTGTGGATTGCTCAGGTGTAAGACTTGAGGAGGCAAATGACTCCTTATTTGGTCTCGGCCGCATCTACAAGAAGCAGACTTTGGCAAGCGGTCAGATTCCTCAGATCACAGCTATTTTCGGAAACTGCGGCGGCGGACTTACCGTTCTTGCAGGTCTTTCTGATTATGTTCTCATGGAGAACACAAAAGCATTGGCATACGTGAATGCTCCTGACGCTGTAATCGGAAACAAGGATGATTCAATCGCAAAGGCTGCAAAGCGCGAAGAGTTCGGACTTGTTGATTTCGATGGCACAGAAGATGAGATTTTCGCTCAGATTCGTAAGTTAGTTGCTGTATTACCAGGAAATAACGAGGACGGCGGAGTACTTGAGGAGAACACAGATGACCTCAACCGTGCAGTTCTTTCTTTCGACACACTTGAGGCAGAGGAGGCTGTTAAGCAGCTTGCTGACAATGGCATCTTCCTTGAGACAAAGAAGGGCTATTCAAGTGATGTTATCACAGGCTTTGCACAGATCGGCGGCGAGACAGTTGCCATCGTTGCAAACAAGAGCCAGAAGCTTACATGGAAGGGCGCAGATAAGGCAGCAAGACTTGTTTCTTTTGCCAATGCTTTCGACCTTCCTGTAGTATCAATCGTAGACGTAACAGCATACTGCAACTGCGAGTGCACAGAGAAGCATATGCCTACCATGGCAGCAAGACTTGCTTATGCATACAGCAATGCAGATGTACCTGTTATCACAGTAGTTAAGAACGCACTTGGCACAGCCGGTCTTACATTCGGTGCCAAGGCTCTCGGCGCAGATATCGTATACGCATACAACAATTCAAAGATCGGCGTTATGGACGCAGAGCAGGCTGCCAAGCTTGTCAGCGACGGTGATGCTGAAGCTGCAAAGGCATTTGCAGAGAAGAATACTGCACTTGCAGCAGCTAAGAGAGGTTATGTAGACGAGATCATCGAGCCTCAGGAGACAAGACAGAGAATCGCTGCTTCTCTTCAGATGCTTGGATGGAAGAGCGTTTACAGACCGGACAAGAAGAACGGAACCGTTTAATGAGAGGAGACAGAATGAAACAGTGGTTTAGAAAAGCTGCTCTCTCTTTAGCTCTTGTATTTTCCGTTATCACACTTGCAGCTTGCGGAAGCACAAACAAGGAGACTATCGAGCCTCTGGATCCTACGATCAAGGGTCAGCTTGAGCAGCAGGCAATGCAGTATGCAGAAAACAGCATCTATTCTCTTTCTGAAGAAACAATTCAGGATCAGATCGATTATGCATACAAGATGAAGGATGCCATTACATACAATGGTCTTACAAACTACAAGAACGATCTCGATCGTCTCGGAGCCTTTGTCAGTGTTGATAATGCAGAAGCTTCAAAAACAGAAGAGGGCTATCAGATCGTAATCAATTCAACATTTGAAAAGAGAGCACTTAAGCTTACACTTGGCATCAATGAGATGACAGGTGCAACAAATGAGATGACCTTCGAGCCTATTTACTCAACAAGTGAGCTTATGGGTGATGCGGCAGGTAACCTCATTGTTGGTATGGGCACAGTATTTGCAGTTCTCATCTTTATCGCGTGGATCATTTCACTTTTCAAGTACATCAGCGTATTTGAGAAGAAGATGAAGGAGAGCAAGGAAAGAAAGAATGCCCAGGCAGCACCAAAGGCTGCGCCTGCTCCTGCAGCAGCTCCTGCTCCTAAGGCAGCCGCACCTGTTGCAAGCGATGACACAATCCAGGCTGTAATCGCAGCAGCTATAGCAGCTTATGAGGCAGATTCAGAAGGATCTGTAAGCGCTGATGGTTTTGTACCGGGACCTGCACTTAACAACGGTCTTTTCGTTCGTCCTTTAAGAAACCGTTGCTTCTCAGCTGCACCTGCAGAAACAGCAGCAGTTTCCGCTCCTGTTGTAACATCAGTTGCACCTGCAGCAGTTACTCCTGCAGCGGCTCCTGCTCCTAAGGCAACAGGCGCTCAGGGCTCAGTTAAGGTTGAGGCTCCTATGCCGGGCAAGATCCTTGCTGTAAAGAAGAACGTAGGCGACGCAGTTAAGTCAGGTGAATGCATCCTCGTACTTGAGGCCATGAAGATGGAGAACGAGATCGTTGCTCCTCAGGATGGCACTGTAGCTTCTATCAACGTTTCTGTTGGTGAGGCAGTAGAGTCAGGTGCAACACTTGCAACTTTAAATTAACCCGGGCACAGCCCTTATTTATCCAGAGCCAGGTTTTCATTGGAAGCCTGACATGTACGTCAGTCATTCGGCTTTCGAAAAATATCAGACTGATGTTTCCATAATGAGAGGTAATTAATATGAAGAAATATACTATTACAGTTAATGGCGTCGCTTATGACGTAACAGTAGAAGAGGGTGGCAATGGAGCAGCTGCTCCTAAGGCTGCAGCACCTGTTGCCGCTGCACCGGCTCCTGCAGCAGCTCCTGCTCCTGCAGCATCAGGCTCACAGGGTTCAGTAAAGGTTGAGGCTCCTATGCCTGGTAAGATCCTTGCTGTAAAGAAGAATGTTGGTGATGCTGTTAAGTCAGGTGATTGCATCCTTGTACTTGAGGCTATGAAGATGGAGAACGAGATCGTTGCTCCTCAGGATGGCACTGTAGCTTCCATCAACGTTTCTGTTGGTGAGGCAGTAGAATCAGGTGCAACTCTTGCAACTCTTAACTGATCAGAAGTTAAGTGATTGCATTATGTTGATTTGATTTGCTGTGGAGGTTATTAAAATATGAACGCATTACAGACATTTTCAAACCTGCTCCAGCAGACAGCTTTCGTAAGCATGACATGGGGAAATATCCTGATGATCTTCGTCGCATTTATTTTCCTTTATCTTGCTATCGCCAAGGGATTTGAGCCGCTTCTTCTGGTTCCCATCGCCTTCGGTATGCTGCTTGTTAATATCTATCCGGACATCATGCTTGAGCCGGAGAAATCAATTAGCGGAACAGGTGGACTTCTTTGGTACTTCTTCCATCTTGACGAGTGGTCGATTCTTCCGTCACTTATCTTCATGGGTGTAGGTGCCCAGACTGATTTCTCACCGCTGATCGCGAACCCGATCACTTTCCTGCTCGGTGCCGCTGCTCAGTTCGGTATTTATTCAGCTTATTTCATGGCTATTTTCATGGGATTCAACGGTGCTGCAGCCGCAGCCATCTCCATCATCGGTGGTGCTGACGGTCCTACTTCCATCTTCCTTTGTAACAAGCTCGGACAGACATCACTTCTCGGACCTATCGCTGTAGCAGCTTACTCCTACATGTCACTGGTTCCGATCATTCAGCCTCCTATCATGAAGGCACTTACAACAGAAGAAGAGCGTAAGGTAAAGATGCCGACACTTCGTCCTGTATCAAAGCTTGAGAGAATTCTCTTCCCTATCGTTGTTACAGTTGTCGTATGTTGTCTTCTTCCTACAACAGCACCACTTGTTGGTATGCTTATGCTCGGTAATCTCTTCAAGGAGTGTGGTGTTGTTAAGCAGCTCACAGAGACAGCTTCCAATGCAATGATGTACATCGTTGTTATCATGCTCGGAACATCTGTAGGTGGTGCAACATCAGCAGAGGCATTCCTTAATGTTGACACATTAAAGATCGTTGCTCTCGGACTTATCGCATTTGCATTCGGTACTGCAGCCGGTGTTATCATCGGAAAGCTCATGTACGTTCTTTCAGGAAAGAAGATCAACCCTCTGATCGGTTCAGCCGGTGTATCAGCCGTTCCTATGGCTGCCAGAGTTTCACAGAAGGTTGCTGCTGAGACTGATCCGACAAACTTCCTGCTCATGCAGGCAATGGGTCCTAACGTTGCCGGAGTTATCGGTACTGCAGTTGCAGCCGGTACATTTATGGCAGTTTACGGTGTTAAGTAAGTAGAGGAGATAAAATGGCTAAAGTAAAAATTACAGAAACAGTACTGCGTGATGCTCACCAGTCATTAATTGCAACTCGTATGCCAAGCTCAATCATGGAGCCGATCCTTGATCAGATGGATCAGGTTGGTTATAACGCAGTTGAGTGTTGGGGCGGTGCTACATTTGATTCATGTCTTCGTTTCCTTAAGGAAGATCCCTGGGAGAGACTCAGAATGATCAAGAAGCACATGAAGAACACAAAGCTTCAGATGCTTTTCAGAGGTCAGAACATCCTTGGCTACAATCACTATGCTGACGATGTAGTTGACAACTTCGTAGAGAGATCAATTGCAAACGGTATCGACGTTATCCGTATTTTCGACTGTCTCAATGATATCCGTAACCTTGAGACAGCAGTAAAGGCTACAAAGAGAGAGGGCGGTCATGCTCAGATCGCACTTTGCTACACACTTGGTGATGCTTATACTCTTGATTACTGGGAAAAGCTTGCCAACGACGTAGAGAGCCTCGGTGCAGATTCACTTTGCGTTAAGGATATGGCCGGACTCCTTCTTCCACAGGCAGGTTATGATCTCGTTAAGGCTCTTAAGAGAGGAACAAAGCTTCCTATAGAGATCCACACACACTATACATCTGGTATGGCTTCTATGACATATATGAAGTGTATCGAAGCAGGCGCTGATATCATCGATACAGCATCAACACCTTTCGCTCTCGGAACATCACAGCCTTCTACAGATGTTATGGTAAAGGCTCTTGAGGGAACAGAGTACGATACAGGTCTCGATGTTCAGAAGCTCATTGATGTTTCCAACTATTTCGAGCCATATCGTGAGGAGTGCCTGAAGTCAGGTCTTCTTTCAACCAAGGTACTTGGTGTCAATGTCAACACTCTTAAGTATCAGGTTCCGGGCGGTATGCTCAGTAACCTTATTTCTCAGCTCCATCAGGCAGGTAAGGACGATCAGCTTACAGCCGTTCTTGAGGAAGTTCCAAGAGTACGTAAGGACTTCGGTGAGCCACCTCTTGTTACACCTTCTTCACAGATCGTTGGTACACAGGCTGTTATGAACGTTCTTATGGGTGAGAGATACAAGATGGTTCCTAACGAGTCACGTAAGCTCGTTGCAGGAGAGTTCGGACGTACAGTTAAGCCTATGGATCCTGAAGTAGTAGCAAAGATCCTTAAGGGTGCTGCTCAGATGACAGACCGTCCTGCAGACCACATCGAGCCTCAGATGGAGAAGTACACTGAAGAGACAAAGCAGTACGTTAAGAATCCTACCAAGGAAGATGTTCTTTCATACGCACTCTTCCCTGCAGTAGCAAAGGATTTCTTTGAGTACCGCAATGCTCAGGAGTCAGGTGTAGCAGCAACTGCAGCTGACAAAGCTAATAAAGCGTATCCAGTATAATAGAGACTGATTTATCCTTTTTAAAGAGGGTGCCGTTTTACGGCACCCTCTTTAATTTGATTATATATGAGCGCTTTACGCACAGCGGTCACATATCGACTTTTGACACTCACATCACGATATTTGATTATTACGAATCTTTGTCGGTTATCTGAATAATTAGATTTTTCGTTGACGGTTAATATTAGCTGATTTTATATTGTAAAAGTAGTAAAATACTACTTACTTTTGAAATCAACTTGAGGAAAATTATGAAAAAAACAAACCTGAAACGGAAACTTTATAAAACCGGGGCGCTGTTATCGGCACTCGGTATCTTTATGACCTCACCGGCAGTATCTTTTTTTAACAGCACACCCGTTGCTTATGCAGAGTCCATGGCGGTCATAGCAGGCAGCAATGTAAACGTCCGCTCAGCCGCAGGGACAGATTCTTCTATAGTTACTGCTCTTGGAAACAATTCCCAGATCACGGTCATAGATCAGACCACAGGAAGTGACGGAAATATCTGGTATCACATTTCCTTTTCCGGGGGCAGCGGATATGTACGTTCTGATTTCGTCAGATATCAGACAAGCTATTCATCGGATGTGAATTTCGAAAGCTATCTTTCACAGCAGGGCTTTCCTGAAAGCTACAAACCCGCGTTGAGACAGCTTCATACCAAGTATCCGAACTGGGTATTCACAGCAGAACAGACCGGACTTGACTGGTCATATGTAATTCAGTCTGAATTACAGGGAACCAACAGTCTTATCGAAAAAACAGTACGGTCGTCATGGAAATCCACAGACCCGGGAAAATTTGACTGGGCTACATCCACTTGGCCGGGATTCGACGGTGCCACATGGGTAGCAGCGTCTCAGGGTATACTGGAATACTACATGGACCCCAGAAATTTTCTTGATGAAGACTACATTTTCCAGTTCACCGCCCATAAATACGATCCAAGCAAGCAGACCCTTGAAGGATTAAAATCCATGGTTCAGGGAACCTTCCTTGAGGGAACAGTAGCAGTTGATTCATCAAGTACCCTCTATCAGGCTGCCCTTCAGCAGATGTATGCGAATGCAGGTACTGTATCAGCAGATACAGCAACCAATGCTGTCACCGGTCCGACAGTGGCAGATTCAATTGCAGATCTTGTCAGCTCCGGTATGAGTTCTGACGAAGTAGTGATAGCCTACGAAGGTCCTACAGCCGGAACTGACTCATCAGCCTCTGTATCCGCAACGGTTCCTGCCACAGGAGCTGCAGATACCTCAGCTGTTTCTTCCGCCGGATCTACTTATATAGTAGATGCAACCGGAACAGGTACTGATGCCTCATCAGGTCTCCTCACAGGTCCTACTGTCGGTGAAACATCTGCAGCAGTTACAGACGGAACAGTAGCAAGCGGCAATACAGCAGCTGCTCAGGCATACGGCACTATGAATGTGACCTATTCAGACATCATCATGGAAGCTGCACAGATGTCACAGGTCAATCCTTATGTACTCGCTTCAATGATCATTCAGGAACAGGGCACCAAGGGAACCAGCGGTTCAATTTCCGGTGCTACAGGCTACTACAACTTCTTCAATGTAGGTGCCTACGCAACAGGAGGTATGACTGCAGTTGAAAGAGGTATCTGGTACGCTTCCCAGAGCGGCAGCTACAACAGACCATGGAACTCCATAGAACGTGCCATCATCGGAGGAGCACTTTTCTATGCACAGAACTATGTAGATGCAGGACAGAACACTCTCTACTTAAAGAAGTTCAATGTCCAGGGCTCCAACATGTTCAAGCACCAGTACATGACCAACACCCAGGGCGCAGCGGAAGAGGGAAAGAAGCTCGGAAAGGCCTACACCCAGTCCATGAGAAACGACGCCATAGAGTTCTTTATTCCGGTTTACAGCAATATGCCCGAAACGGCCAGTGTCATGCCGACAGGAGACGGAAATCCCAACAATAAGCTGGCAGCTCTTTCAGTTGACGGCTTCACCCTTACACCGGGCTTCAACATGGATACAGAATCCTATACACTTATCGTTGATCCTTCCGTATCCTATGTTAATGTTTCTGCCGCAGCCATCCATTCCGGAGCAGCCATCTCAGGTGCCGGAACGATAGCCCTGACAGAAGCCTCAACCATCATTCCTCTCACTGTAACAGCCGAGAACGGAGATCAGAGAACCTATACCATAACTATCAACAAAGCTGCCGGCGGTATGTTAGGAACAGCCCAGACCACACAGACTGCACAGACATCGGCTTACGATGCTTCCATGGGAGTATCGGTTCAGGTCGAAGCAGCTTTTGACAGCACAAGTTCAGGCTCAGATGCCGCAGTTTCAGCAGCTTCTGAAGCAATAGCCTCTAATGTGGTTGAAGTTGGCGTCGGTCCATTGTAAAATAAAGCGGAACATAAACATAAAAAAGAGGTTTTCATGATTCATTTTAAATATTTTTTGGCGACTGCTGTACTTTCAGCCCTCCTGTCTTTACAGGCCCTGGCAGCAACAGCTTCTATTTCATTTTCAGATCCTTCAGTAACAGTCGGTTCTGAAGTAAATGTCACTATGAAGGTTTCCAGTACAGACGGAAGCCTTTCCAGAGCTGACATCACTCTGGGGTACGACACAAACCTGCTTCAGTTCGTAAGCGGAACAGATGCTGAAGGCGGCGCAGGTACTGTACGTGTCAAGGGTGCCACAAACGGTGCCGGAACAGGAACTCTCGAGTACAATTTGAAGTTCAATACATTATCCTCGGGAAGTGCTGCCATAAAGCTTGCAAATTTCGAAGTATACGATACAGACGAGGCCATCGCAGAGGTTACTCATCAGGGCTCATCTACCGTGACAGTTTCATCGGGTGCAACTTCATCCAACAATGCACTTTTATCGAGCCTCATGGTTTCACCGGGAACTCTGACACCTGAGTTCTCAAGCACTATTACAGAATATTCCGTAATAGTCGGTACAGATGTAAATACTCTTGCCATCAATGCTGCAACAGATGACAGCGGTGCTTCCACATCAGTAAGCGGCAACGAGAATTTAAACATGGGTGAGAACACCGTTTCTGTCACCGTAACTGCCGCAGACGGAATGACTCAGGCCCTTTACACCATAAAGGTCAACAAGCAGGAGGGCGGTCCAAGTGCCGCAGACGCACAGGCTGCAAATACACAGACTGTTAACGAGGGTGTAAAGCTCAGCTCAAAGGAAAAGACCATCACCATCATGAATCCGGGCACTGACGTTCTGATTCCTGCAGGATTTGCAGAGAGCACCATCGACGTTGACGGACATCAGGTCAAAGGATGGGTATGGAAGGAAGACACTGAGCACCAGTACTGCATAGTTTACGGTATGAACGACGCAGGCGAGCTCAATTTCTACCGTTACGATCTTTCCGAGAAGACCATACAGAAGTATTTCGAAGATCCTGTAGAATTAAAGATCAAGGAAGATGCAGCCAAGTATCCTGAAGTGGTTGAAAGATACGATAAGCTTGTGGGACAGTATAACAGCATGTTCATTCTTGCATGTATCCTGGGCGGACTTGTACTTTTACTCTTCATCTTTGTTGTAGTTCTTCTTACACAGAGAAAGGGCTCTTCACATACGGATACTTTCCGCCGTCCGGACCCTCAGGATCCCGGTAAGACACATACTTCAGCGGATACCGCAAAAGAGAATCTTGACGAGACCATAGCTCTCGATACTCTCGGAAGAAAACAGGCCTTCGAAGCAGAAGATATCTCAAATCCTGAACTTGAAATGACAAGAGTGATTTCAAAGAAGGATAAGCATGTTTTGGATGAAACTGCTATGGCCGAGAAAAAGATTGCCGAAGAAACAGGTCTTGATTTTGAAGATCTGGATCTGGACAGTGAAGATACGGATGTCAAGGAATCCGAAGAGGATCTCGGCGCTACAAAGGCTTTCGATTTAAGCAATGAATGGAAGACTGCAAGCTCACTTAACAAGTTTGCAAGCACCAATGCTTCCACAGTAACTGAAGAGGCAGTTTCAGCCGGAGAAGACAATCAAGACGGCAACGGTCTCGATATAGAGGACCTTTGATTTAAAGGAATTCAGATTTATATGCTTCAGCAGACGTCCCATCGGGCGTCTGCTGTTTTTTTTACAGCCGGCCGGGATAAGACTTATATCAGGAGCCGGAGAGCATAAAGAATACTGATGAGATGACGTAAAATTTAATTTTGATGCCGTATACAAGTGAACATTCATTGATTAAATCCTACAAATGTTCTAGAATATCTTGTATGAAAGGTGGTAAAGCATGAATCAATTTACTATTCAGGCCCAGCGTTCACTTCAGCTCGCTATAGAAGCGGCAGAAGAACTAGGGCACAATTACATAGGAACTGAACATATTCTGCTGGGACTTCGCAGAGAAGGTACAGCAGTGGCTGCCAAGGTATTACAGTCAAACGGTATAGACGACGAAAAGATCAAGGAGATGATCGCAAAATTCATCTCACCCGATAACAGCGTCGCAATCACTGACCGTGCAGGTTACACACCTTCAGCCAAAAAGATCATGGAAAACTCCATGCAGGAGGCTACACGTTCAGGTTCAAGACTTGTGGGCACTGAACACATACTGATCTCCCTGCTTAAAGATACAAACTGTGTGGCTTCAAGGATCATTGCCACTCTCGGGGGCAACGCCCAGCGCATGTACCAGCAGATCATGGCTGTAATAGGTGATGACATCGTTGTTGATGAACGTTCCAGCCGTCAGTCCCAGCCTCAAAGACAGTCTGAGACACCTACACTTGACCAGTATTCCAGAGACCTGACAGATATGGCCGCCAACGGTAAACTTGACCCTGTCATCGGACGTGAATCCGAGATCATGAGAGTCATACAGATACTCTCACGACGCACCAAGAACAACCCCTGCCTCATAGG
>DFGZ01000366.1 GCA_002371295.1 Oribacterium sp. UBA3737
GGATATTTTGTAAGATGCTTATAACCAGGTCCCACTATGGGGATCTCTCTGAAATTGAACAGCGGGTCCATGGTGAAAGGTTCCCGTACAGTCAGTGGAGTGGTGACAAGCGCAAAATCAGCAGAACCGTTCTGCAGAGTTTTTATAGCCTTTGGAGTTGCATGATTGGATATGCGAATGCTTATGTCCGGATACTGTATCTTGAAATCGTGCAGGACCGGAAGCAGAACAAGTCTGAGAGCATTTTCGGAGGCTGCTATGGTCACCTGTCCTGATTCCAGATTGACATCTTTATCAAGCTCTTTTTCTCCCAGTTCCAGCTGCTCAAAAGCGATGATAACGTGTTCATAGAGCCTCTGACCGTTCTGAGTCAGGGTGATCCCCTTCTTTCCCCGGTGCATGAGCTTACAGCCCAGGCTCTCCTCAAGGTGATTCATGGCACGGCTTACATTAGGCTGATTGGAACCCAGTACTTTTGCAGCCTGGGTGAAACTTTTAAAGGTGCCCACGTAATAGAAAATTCTGTAGTAGTCATAAGAAATCATAAAAACTCCATTGCCCGGAAGAGTATGATTCCGGAATTAATTAAATATCTTTTGAATAGAATTAAATTTAACGGGGTAAAGCTGAGGATAAGAAATCAGATAAATTGATTAACAAAAATCTTTATCCACACGCCATAACAGGTTATAAGTTGGTTTTTTGTGTCGCTTATATAAATGTATGGGAGTAAAAAAAACGACACAAAATTGAAAATATTTTTTTGCTCTGAAACATACTTTCAGAGCCTCTTTATCATCAAAAAAGACTAATTCTTTAAAGTGAATTTAGATGAAAATATAACAAATCAGACAATGCATGTCAAATTGATATGAGTAATATGTAAAAAATACGGCTTGAATATTAAAAAACCGGAAATATAATAAGGTCGCACGAGTTTTGAGATAAGTCTGAGACTGTTTCGGAACTTTTAACAAATTATAAAAGTTAAGAATGGAGGTAGTAGAATGGAGCACTTCACCGAGGAACTCCAGGAACAGCTGCAGGTTTCAACCGCGTTTACTGTTCCGGTGTTCGGAGGAATACAAGTCGCCGAGTCAACGGTTATCACATGGGTCATCATGGCGGTACTCGCTGCTCTGTCGGTATATCTCGGGTCAAATCTAAAGGTCAGAAATCCGGGTAAAAGGCAGCAGCTTGCTGAGATGATAGTCACATGGTTCGATAGCTTCACCGGAGAACTTCTCGGAGAACACGGAAAGCAATACAGTACGATCATTTCCGTTATTCTCATCTACATCGGATTTTCAAATGTTATCGGGCTTTTTGGATTGAAGCCCCCAACAAAGGATCTTAACGTAACGGTAGGTCTTTCGCTTATCAGTATCTTCCTTATCGAGATCGCAGGATTCAGGAAGAAGGGAGCAAAGGGCTGGGTAAAACATTTTTCGGAGCCTGTTGCCATAGTTACTCCGATCAATATTTTGGAGCTTGTTATAAGACCTTTATCCCTTTGTATGAGATTGTTCGGTAATGTACTTGGTGCATTTATCATTATGGAACTTATCAAGATGGTGGTTCCTGTTGGTATTCCTGCCATCTTCAGTCTTTATTTTGATATTTTCGACGGACTCATCCAGGCATACGTATTTGTTTTCCTGACATCACTTTATATTCAGGATGCAACAGAATAAGAAACTAAGTAGTCAACTATAAACATTTTATTAATTTAAAGGAGAATTATTTATGAGCATGACAGCTATTGGTGTAGGTTTAGCAGCACTTGCATGTTTAGGAGCAGGTCTTTCAATCGGTATTGCAACAGGTAAGGCAGCAGAGGCCATCGCAAGACAGCCTGAGGCAGATGGAAAGATCATGAGAATCCTTCTTCTTGGTTGTGCACTTGCCGAGGCGACTGCAATTTACGGATTCGTTCTTGGTATCCTTTGCATTTTCTTCCTTAAATAATTTTACATTATCTGAAAATTGAAATTACAGGAGAAGAAAACACATGTTAAGAGTAGATATCAATTTATTATTTACTATCATTAATCTGCTGGTACTTGTTTTTCTTATGAAGAAGTTCCTCTTCGGACCTATCCGTGTTGTGATCGAGAAGCGTCAGGCTGAGATCGAGGAGTCTTATAAGAAGGCCGAGGATACAAATCAGGCTGCCAAGGAGCTTAAGGCGAAGTATGAAGAAGGTCTCAACAATATTGAGGAAGAACGTAAGCAGACTATCAATGATGCAAAGATCGAAGCTTCAAAGGAATATGATGAGATCGTAAATAATGCCAATAAGAAGGCTGATAAGATCCTTGCAGACGCCAAGCTTCAGGCAGCAAAGGAAGCTGAGACAAAGCAGCGTGAGATGCAGCAGCAGATGGCTGTTCTTGTTGCAGAGGCAGCATACAAGATCGCGGCTTCACAGGACAGTGCCGCAAATGACAAGAATCTTTTCGATCAGTTCCTCAGCAGCAACAGCCAGCCAACCAACAAGAATGATCAGGAGGCATAATAGTGAGTCTGAATGCCAGAGAAATAGCAGAACGTCTGATTCAGTTACAGGTTTCAGCAAGCGTGATCAAAGCTACTTCGCGTATTTTTGAAGTATTGCCACAGACCGCATCTCAGCTCAGTGACCCGACCATCGATAAAGAGAAACGTGATGATGTTGTAGACAGCGTATTTCCTACTGAAGTCAGAGGTACACTGAAGGAGCTGTGCGATGAGAACAAGCTTTCCATGTGGCATGATATTGCCGAGCAGTATAAAAGTATACGTGCCAATGCTGAGAAACAGCTCCATGTGCAGCTTAGATATGTAACCAGACCGTCTGAGAAACAGCTTCTGGATATACAGAAGTTTGTATTTGATAAGTATAATACTCATCATTTTGAGTTTGACATGACAGAGGATAAGAGCCTGGGCGGCGGATTTATCCTTGAAGTGGGCAACGATCAGTATGACTGGTCTACAAGCGGAAGAAGAAACCAGTTCCTTGAGCAGCTTAAGGCAACACGATCCGGGCTTACAAGTGATGTGGATATCCTTACCATTCTTCAGCAGAGTGTCAACAATTTTGACCTGAAGGCTGAGAAGAAGGAAATCGGATTCATCGAGAGCATAGGTGACGGTATTGCCATCGTAAACGGACTTGATCATGCCATGTATGGTGAGGTCATAGCCTTTGACAACGGTACAAAGGGAATGGTTCAGAACATCGAGAGAGACAGGATCGGAGTTATCCTTTTCGGTGATGAATCCGGTCTCGGAGAAGGCAGCAGGGGCATCCGTACAGGCCGTATGGCAGGTATAGGTGTTTCTGATGATTACCTCGGAAGAGTTGTGGATGCACTGGGAAATCCCATTGACGGACTGGGCGGAATCAATGAGGTGGAGTACAGACCTATAGAGCAGCCGGCTCCGGGAATCATAGATCGTCAGCCTGTAAATGAACCTCTGCAGACAGGTATCCTTGCCATCGACTCCATGTTCCCTATAGGCAGAGGACAGCGTGAGCTCATCATAGGAGACCGTCAGACAGGAAAGACTTCCATCGCTCTTGATACTATCCTTAATCAGCACGATAAGAATTGTATCTGTATCTATGTAGCCATAGGTCAGAAGGAATCTACAGTAGCCGCATTGGTTGAGACATTGAGAAAGCACGATGCCATGAAGTATACCTGCGTAGTGGCTGCGACAGCAGCGGATCCTGCGCCGATTCAGTATATTGCACCGTATTCCGCAACATCACTTGCCGAATACTTCATGTATAAGGGACACGACGTCCTCATCGTTTATGATGATCTTTCAAAGCATGCTGTAGCTTACAGAGCACTGTCACTGCTTCTTGGACGTTCACCGGGACGTGAAGCATATCCCGGAGATGTATTCTATCTCCATTCAAGACTGCTGGAACGATCCTGCCATCTTAACGATAAGCTTGGCGGAGGTTCCATAACAGCTCTTCCTATCATCGAAACACAGGATGGAGACGTTTCGGCATATATTCCTACCAATGTTATATCCATTACAGACGGACAGATCTTCCTTGAGTCAAACCTTTTCTTTGAGGGTCAGCGTCCGGCGGTAAATGTAGGTCTTTCTGTTTCACGAGTAGGTGGTGCGGCTCAGGCCAAGGCCATGAAAAAGGCTTCAGGCTCACTCCGTATCGATCTTGCCCAGTTCAGAGAGATGGCTGTATTTACACAGTTCTCATCAGATCTTGACCAGAATACAAGAGATCTTCTTACACAGGGCAAGGTACTGATGGAGCTTTTGAAGCAGCCTTTGGGATCACCTATGTCCCTTAGCGATCAGGTCATAACCCTTGTGGTATCACTCAACCATAGGATGATGGACATTGAGCCTAAGAGGGTAAAGGAATTCCAGGGTAAGATGCTTACCTATTTTGCCCAGAGATATCCGGAGATCGGCAAGAATATCGAGATTTCAAGGCTTCTCGGTGATGATTCAAAGAATCAGATACTGAATGTGGCTGATGAATTTAAGAAACTCTGGGATGAAAAAGACGGACATTTTGAGCTTTCTGAGGAAGAAAAGTGATCGTATTGTGATTGAGCTGTACCCGCGGAGGTATAGCTCAATTGGAAATAGATTATAATGAGGATTAAATAGTGGCAACCATAAGAGAACTGCGAGACAGAATCTCGAGTATTGATAATACTTTAAAAATCACAAATGCCATGTATCTTATCTCCAGCACAAAGCTTCGTAAGGCTAAGATGGAACTTCAGCAGACTGAGCCGTACTTCTATACGCTTCAGACCATGATACAGAGAATCCTGAGACATTTGCCTGAAGACTTTACCCACCCTTACCTGGATCTCAGAGAGAACCTTCGTGAAACCAAGGATCCGGTGGATTATCGAACAGCCATCATCTGTGTTACTGCAGATAAGGGTCTTGCGGGTGCATATAATCATAATGTTATAAAGCGTACAGAAGAGCTTCTCAGAGAGAGACCAAAACACAGATTGTATGTGGTAGGAGAAATGGGGCGAGTTTATTTCCGTTCAAGCGGTGTGGATGTTGATGAGCAGTTCCATTACACAGCGCAGAATCCTACTTTGCACCGTGCCAGAGTTATAACAGGAAGAATGCTGGATCTGTTTCAGGAGGATAAGATCGATTCTGTTTATATCGTATATACCAGAATGAAAAATTCTCTTGAGATGGTAACGGAAACAGAGCAGTTGCTTCCTATAGATAAGATTAATGGCGGAATATTGGGTAATAATCAGATACCTATGGTGGCAGGAATGGAGGATTTCAGACTTCGTCCTACGCCAAAGGCTATCATCGACAATGTTATACCTGACTACATCAATGGTTTTATTTACAGTGCACTGGTTGAGTCCTTCTGTTCTGAGCAGAATGCCAGAATGACGGCAATGGATGCTGCCAACCGAAGCGGCAACAAGCTCAGACAGGAACTGAGCATTCAGTACAACAGGACCCGTCAGGCTGCGATCACACAGGAGATAACGGAAATCGCAGCAGGTGCCAGAGCGCAGAAAAGAAGATAACGGAAACGGATTACGTTTTATAATAAGAAAGCTGTGTAAAGCGCTTTGAAGTGAGCAGAGGGCAAAGCATTGTCGGCTGCAATAAGGAGATATATATGCAGACAGGAAAAATTGTGCAGGTCATGGGACCGGTAGTAGACGTTGAATTTGAATCCACGCCGCTGCCTGAAATCAAGACTGCACTTACAGTAGATAATCATGGTACAAAGTGCACCATGGAGGTGGCCCAGCAGCTGGGCCGCAGTACCGTTCGCTGCATAATGCTTACAGCGAGCGAGGGTCTCGAGAGAGACATGGAGGTACAGAATACAGGAGCCGGAATAACAGTTCCTGTAGGTGAGAAGACATTGGGAAGACTTTTCAATGTCCTCGGTGATGCCATAGATGGCCAGCCGGCTCCTGAAACAGAGGAACATTGGGAGATTCACAGGAAACCTCCAAGATTTGAAGATCAGAATCCTGTTCAGGAGGTTCTGGAAACCGGAATCAAGGTAATCGACCTTCTTGCCCCTTATGCAAAGGGTGGAAAGATCGGTCTCTTCGGAGGTGCCGGTGTCGGTAAGACAGTCCTTATCCAGGAGCTTATCAGAAACATCGCTACCGAGCATGGCGGATATTCCATTTTCACCGGTGTTGGTGAGCGTTCCCGAGAGGGAAATGATCTTTACAGTGAGATGACGGAGAGCGGAGTTATCAAGAATACAGCGCTTGTATTCGGACAGATGAATGAGGCACCGGGAGCCAGAATGAGAGTTGCGGAAACAGGCCTCACCATGGCGGAGTACTTCCGTGATGTTCAGCATAAGGACGTGCTCCTGTTCATCGATAACATTTTCCGTTTTGTACAGGCCGGTTCAGAGGTTTCTTCTCTTCTTGGAAGAATGCCTTCAGCCGTAGGCTATCAGCCTACACTTGCAACTGAAATGGGACAGCTTCAGGAGAGAATCGCGTCAACAAGAGATGGTTCAGTAACCTCTGTTCAGGCGGTATACGTTCCTGCGGATGACCTTACAGACCCGGCTCCGGCAACAACATTCGCCCATCTTGATGCAACTACAGTACTTAGCCGAAAGGTAGTTGAGCAGGGTATTTATCCTGCTGTAGACCCTCTGGAGTCATCATCAAGAATTCTTACAGAGGACATCGTAGGTAAGGAGCACTATGAGACAGCCCAGAGTGTTTTACGTATCCTCCAGAAGTATAAGGAGCTGCAGGATATCATCGCAATCCTCGGAATGGAAGAGCTTTCCGAAGAGGACAAGATGACCGTATATCGTGCACGTAAGATTCGAAACTTCCTCAGCCAGCCGTTCTTTGTAGGTGAACAGTTCACTGGTGTTCCCGGAAAGTATGTTCCTCTTGAGGAGACTGTTAAGGGCTTTAAGGCTATCATCGACGGCGAGATGGATGAGTATCCGGAAAATGCATTCTTTAATGTAGGAACAATAGAGGATGTAAAGAAGAAGGCTCAGGATATCACAAACGCCGAGTCGAAGAAGAAATAATGTGAGGTTTTGAAATGGCAGAAACACCAACGTTCAGCCTGAAGGTAATAGCATCCAATAAGGTCTTTTATGATGGACCGGCAGAATATCTGCAGGTTATTACACTTACCGGTTCACGTGGATTTATGGCGCATCATGCACCATGTATAGTTGCCGTAGAGACCGGTACCATGAGTATAGTGAAGCCCGGAGGAGAAAGAGAGACCGTTGTAGTAAGCGGCGGAATCTGTTCTTGCGCGAACAACAGACTTACAGTTCTTGTCGATACCTGTGAAACAGCCGATGAGATCGACGTAAGAAGAGCCGAAGAAGCAAAAGAAAGAGCACTTGAACAGCTGCGACAGAAACAATCCGTAGGCGAATACAAGATGACCCAGTCATCCCTCGCCCGCGCCCTTACCCGTCTGGAATTCTCCAGCCAGAAGAAACACTATATTTGACCAGCCGTTGCAAACGCAATCAAAGAAAGCAGAGAATCGCCGTGGCAAGCTTGCTTGCCAAAGGCGATTCTCTGCTTTCTTTGATTATGTGGCAATGCCACATAATCGACATGTAGCACGAAGTGCTATGTGTCGATTGCGGTTGCTTTGTCGTAAGATTATATCGGAAAACCAAAGTGGCAATGCCCTCAAATCGACACTTGCTATGTGTCGATTGCCCTTTCCCCCATCCCTTTTCTCCGGCAATGCTAATCATAACCAAAAAGAAATAGAAATCACCAATGCAAAATTATAAAATGGATAATGAAACTATGACAGAAAGGCATAAGCTATGAAGACCATAAAAGAATTAAAGATAGGCTATATCGGATTCGGAAACATGGCAGGAGCCATCGCCCATGGACTCATAAATTCCGGATTCAAAGCGGAGAATATGTATGCTGTCTCCGGACATTATGATAAGCTCTGCGAAAAATGCAAAAGCATGGGCGGGATCAATCCCCTGGAAGATCACAGGGAGCTTGCATCAGTATCAGATATAGTCTTTATTGCTGTTAAGCCAAATAAAATAAAGGAAGTTATAACACCTCTTGCAGAGACATTGGCAGAGGATACCGGAAAACTGGTCATATCCATAGCTTGGGGATACGATTTTGAAAGATATTTCGATGAAGCAGTACTTAAAGAAGGAACCCATCTTCTATGTACCTGCCCCAATACTCCGGTTTCCATAAA
>DFGZ01000004.1 GCA_002371295.1 Oribacterium sp. UBA3737
TTATCTCACTTATAGCTGGGACTGTGTAACATATTACGCAATGAGCGATTCACCGAACGGGCCTTTTACCGTTCCCGAGGATAATGTACTTGACGGCAATAATTTTATCTTCTATGCAGCAAAGACTGCAGAGCTGAACGGCAATCGATATCTGTGTGGATGGCTTGGACGTGCAGGACTCTCAAGCGATTCAGGTGTTTACCAGTGGGCAGGCAATGTCCTTAATCATCAGCTGATTCAGCGTGAAGACGGTACACTTGGCCTTAAGAAGCCCGTGACTTTCGAGGAGTATTTTGTTAAAAATAAGCCGTTTGCCGCAGTGAAGAAAGAGGGCAGTGCTAAGATCAAGGACAATACAATAACCCTCTCGGAAGGCGCGCTCGCGGATATGGGCACGAGGCCGGCCACGATGCTTCTTGAGTGCGACGTGACATTGGATGCAGATGGATGCGCGGGATTTGCCTTCGGCGGAAGTGAGAGCGATGAGACATGGACGGTTCTCTGCCTGGACGCGAAACGCGGTCTTCTTCACTATGAGGGATACGAGATGGCGGATCTTTCCAAGTTTGATCCGCAGGCTTTCACTAAATTTGATTTTGCTGCAAATGAGGTCCACCACGTCACTCTTGTCTGTGAAAATGAAATCGTCGTCCTCTATGTCGACGATATGAAGGCACTGAGTTCTCGGATCGGTCATTCAATAGACGGCGCACATATCGGTGTGTTTGCGGAGACCGGCGGAGCTGAATTTGCAAATATTAGCATGAAACTGCCTAGGTAAAAGACCCCGGGAGTAGAAATTAGAGCAGGAATTCTTTTTATTATATTATAAGGGATTCCTGTTCTGTTTTTTGATATAATCCACGGAACTGATGTCTGAAAACGAATTGAGAGGACACAGAGTGTTCACTTGACATTTGACTCAGCATGGCATATATAGTATTGATAGGCATAGTGTATAAAAATCTGAAATTGACACATTTGCTTATTGTCTGTGAGTTAATGCCTGCGAAAAGAGATATATCCTATGAATCGTTTTCTTGCTCATTTAAATAGAATATTGAAAGATCTTCGGTTCTTGAGGAGATGGAGGCGTTTTGTCCTGTTTTGGGCATCAGTGTGTGTTTTTGTAACAACATATCACCTGATCCTGCCGGCCATCAGTGTGGAAAAAGACAATGTCGATAATGTCTCGGGTCTTTATCTAGAGGATGCCGAAGTAATTGACGAGGATCAATATCCAAACACTAAGCCGACCTTAGACGATATAGTGACTGATGCCCCGATCGTGAGTGTTCAGGAAACCCCGAATAGTGTTCATGAAAAATCCACGCATATAAACGAACTCTCTGCCAGCGGTGATTCCTATGAGATATTTGTGACTTACGATGATAAAGCCGGGATACCGGATGGTGCTAAGCTTGAGGTTCAGGAAATCACGCAGGATCCGGTAGCTTCCAACGCCGGTCAGGTCACACAATATGACGAATATATTGACAGTACTTCAGATACGCTTGGATGTGATGCCGGGCTTATTTCGTATGCGCGCGTATTTGATATCAGCATCGTCAAGGATGGGGAAAAGATTGATCCGAAAGACACAGCAGTCGATGTACGATGCGAACTGTCAGATGCCATTGAAGAAAATGAACTTAGTGTTGTGAACTTTGCTGAAGATGCAGATTCGGGATCTGTAGTAGAGAATTCTGTGGAAGGGCAGACGGTTGAATTTGCAGCAGAAGGTTCCGCGGTTTATGTTATCGTCGGAACAGTGATTGAAAAGAATGTACTGGCAAGTGACGGGAAGAATTATAAGGTGACGGTGACATATGGGGCGGAAACTGGGATTCCGGAAGGAGCGGAACTGGAAGTAGAGGAGATCCTGCCGGGTGAAAATAGCGATGTAAGTGCATCCTCCGCTTATGATGAGTATGTGTCAAAAACCGAGAATGCACTGGGAGAGAATGAAAAGGTTGCATTTGCTCGTTTCTTTGATATCAACATCATGAAAGACGGAGTTGAGATTCAGCCCGATAATCCGGTAGACGTAAAGATTGAACTGGCGGATGAGCTGACAGAAGATGTGAAAACAGTTCACTTTGGAAACGAAGTGGAAATGCTGGATACTGTGCTTGTAGATGCGGAAATCCTGAATAACGCAGTGGAATTCACGGCAAATGGATTCTCCGTTTATGGTGTTGTGCTGACGGAAACGATTGAAGCCAATATAATAACAGCTGACGGAAGCACATACAAGATTACAGTTAATTACAATGAAGATGCAAGGATTCCGGAAGGATCTGTCTTGCAGGTTAGGGAACTGACTGGTGAGGAATACGCAGTTTACAGGACGAAATCTGCCGGGGTGCTTTGTTGGAACGCTGCGGATATTTCTTATGCGCGATTCTTTGATATCACCATAGAATACCAGGGAGAAGAAATTCAACCCTTTGCACCTGTGAGCGTTTCTGTTGAGCTTGTAAATAACGGGGAGATCCGTACAGATGATGTACAGGTTGTTCATTTTGGCAGCCGGGCAGAAGTGATTGATAGTGTTTCTGATCTGTCCGGAAATGATTATAATATTGAGTTTGAGGCGGAAGGATTCTCTGTTTACGCTATCATAGGTGGTGATCAGTCCGATCCCGAGACATATTCTATCAAGTATGTTTTTCGATATCCAGATGGGACAACACCGTATACTTTCGTAAATGAGAATGGAAAAACTGTTGATTATCAGTATGTTACAAATGGAGAAGCCCCATATAATGTGGGAACGCCAACCGATGAAGACCTTCAACAGGACGGGCAGGAGTTTGTGGGCTGGTACGGGAAGAACACGGATGGAACATGGGAATCAGCCCCTACTATAGATATAGAAGGCAACGGGAAGGTCGTCACTGGGCTTACGGCCCATGTGGATGAAAAGATTCTATATCCCCGTTACGATCATGCGTATTATGTTTATTACTATGATGAAACAGCCACGTTGAATTCTGATGGATCTGTTGATCAGAATATTTACATGATTGATGTCATTTACCAGGAGGAAATTGACACTGGGAAATATCACACGACTGTAACCAAAGATGGAAAAGAGGAACCCAAAATTGATTATATCCCAAATATGCCTACAGAGGCATTTCTGGGATGGTCTACAACTCCAGGACATTCCTCAGACAGTGATGTAGAAGAGGAAGTAGATATACCCGAGGAGGGCGTAATCCGTCTGTTCCCTGTGACGGCACCGGTTTACTGGATTTCTTTCGATAAAAATGACTGGGATTACACTGCTGAGAGTGATGAGACCAAAGCTGATTGGAAGCAGGAAAATGGTGAATGGGTCTATGTAGGGGCCAACAATGGCGGCACGCACACCCGCAAGGGGACGGGAGCCTTATATGTTGCTCCAATGTATACTCTTCAAGGCGAAAGAATCAGCGATCGCTATGATTCTATTCCAACGACTTCAAGACCAGGTTATGATTTTGCGGGATGGTTCTTGCCTGACGGAACACAGCTGACTTCTAACTATCAGCCGACAGCCGACGTAACAGTGACAGCAAAATGGACACCTTCCAATAATCAGAGTTATAATGTTATCTACTGGCGACAGAATGCTACAGATGAGGTTGATGCAGAGACTAAGACATATTCCTATGATCATTCCGAGACAAGGTATGCCCAAACTGGTGCGAGTGTAAGTCTTACTGCAGCTGACCGAAACGGCGCAGGAACAGGATTTAATTTTAATGAAAGTGCAAGTACAGTGACGGCTACTGTAGCTGCTGATGGCTCTACTGTGCTGAACGTATATTATGACCGGAATGTGTATGCTATGGTGTTTAATGTGCCAGGATACGGTTATGCATATACACCTAGCGATAGTGGTACATATGGATATATTGATGGAGACTTTGTTCCTTTGACACAATCGATTTCTGGAACTACTACAGAATATTATTGGGCTAGAAACGGAACAGAATACACAGGTACTGTTTACATTCGGCAGAATAATAGCTATGTTGTCTGGGATGGGGTTTATAGGGATAATGTGACATATTACGGAAACTATAACGGCTACGCACGTGAAATTACACGTGTCTCTAGAACAGTTAATACATATTCTTACTCCTACAACGGACAAGAGTATACGGGCCCACGCTTTACGCGAAGTAACTCTAATGGGATAAACTATTCCGGATATGGATATCACAAAACTGCAAAAGTAATTCTAGCATTATATGGACATAGTATAAAAGATTCGTTTCCTATTGAAGGAAGTGATGGCGCCTCATATGATGGATGGTCTTGGTCAGATATGTCAGGAAATACATACTCATATGTCCTGAAGACGGTTGAGGAGATGCCAGCTGCAAATGTTATATTCCGGGGTTATAGCAGACCAAAGACAAATCTGATTTATTATTATGTTGAAGCTCTCCCGGGAGCAACAGATACAAGGTCTTTCAATGGGAAAGAATATGTTCTATATAAGTCAGTTTACCATAGCTATAACTATTTAACTTATGATGAAGAGTACCATCCAATCAATGGTTTTGAAAGGAACCGTGCATGGGCAGAACCGCAATTCGGCACAAATAATCAAGCTTCTATCCCAAGCAGTGGAGAAAATTACCTTTATTACAACCGTAATTCTTATAACCTCGAATTCTGGGATTCTTTTGATAGCACACAGATAGGGGATGCTGTGTCTGTTCCATATGAGATGCCATTGACATCTTATGAAAACACTGTTTCTGTATCTTCGGATGCGTCTACACTTACATACGGATCAACAACACTATCTCATGAAGGCTATGTTTTTACAGGATGGTATGCTGATCCAGAGTGTACGAAACCATTTGATTTCTCCACCGAGACAATGCCTTCGAATGCAGTGAAAGTTTACGCTGGGTGGAGTAAAATTCGGTACCGCGTATGGGTTCAGCCTAATGGTGGCCAACTTTCTGCTTCGGAGTCTACATACTTCCGCGCAGACTGGGGAGAACTGATCCAGGAATATAGTGATGTCCAGAATACAAGAACCTTCATAGAGGATAATGAAGGTGATTACAGCTATATTTATATTGCTGACACTAGCAATGAAGCTCGTGTGGCATATTACAAAAAAACAAGTGACCTTACGACAGTCACGCTTTATAATGACGATGGAACTGAAAAAGTAACATATAATGAAGCTGACTATACCGATGGAAAGACATATTCCTATAAAACGGGTGTCTATACTTTCGTTGGATGGTATAGAGTAAACGGCGAGATCGATGATGATACACCACCCAGCCTTGGCCGTGATGCAGATGAAATCTGGAACTTTAATAATCCTGTAACAGAGAATATCGCAATCAAGGCAATTTGGAAACGACAGGGTACATTCACAATCGTTTATAGTGACACATCGTTGGATGGCGAACAGGGTTCGCTAAGCCCAGATATACATGACCAAAATGTCTATTATGATCTTGCTCAGGCAGTAGCTGAGAAAGCAGCTACTCCTCCGGAAGGAAACTATGTTTTCAAGGGGTGGCGTACACCGGATGGAGAGATCCATCAGCCGGGTGATTTGTATACTATTAAGTCTGACTATGCTGAACCAGTAGAAGGCCAGACGGAAACCTATACATATACCCTGACACCTATTTTTGAAAAGCTTGATGCTTCATCACTTACATATGATGTAAATGGCGGATCAGGCATACTGTCAAATCCTGGTTCAGCAGAGGAGGGATGCACAACAGATACAAATGCATTGAAGAATATCGTGATGGATACGGCAGTCACGCTGTCAGATGGCGATGGCTTTACGAAACCTGGCTATGTGCTGACCGGATGGAACAGTAACACGGATCCGAATGCAGCAGACGCAATCCATTTTGATCTTGGCGGAACGTATGGTATCAGTGAGAAGGAGAATACTCTTTATGCAGAATGGACGCCTGTTTGTTTTGACTTGGAGTTCCTGAAGCAGGGAGAAGAACTGAAAGAGGTGACGTTTGAATCTGAATATGAGCCGCTGAATGGGGCTGTATTCAGTTTGGGCGGTGAGGGTGTCTCTGAGACCGCAACTTCTGCAACATTAGATGATCATGAGGGAACTGTAAAATTTGAGAATGTTCGCCCTGGTGATAATAGTTTTTTATCGTTGATCGAGACATCTGCTCCGGCGGGCTATCAGAAAGATGATTCCACCTACACGGTCACATGGGAGACTCCGGAAGCACCTTATACGTTCATTACAATTGATGGAGTAAAATATATTCAGGCAACTGGTGTGTCTTTAAAGAATGTAGCTGGTGATACGGTTACTGAAATCATCAATAAGCGACCGTTTGTTAGCCTGACGTTGTATAAAGTGGATTCTACAGATGCCAGCAAGAAGCTTGATGATGCTGAGTTCCAACTGACACGAGATAATAACGGTGCTGCGTCGAATTATACTAGAGGTGACCATGTTGATGGTATATATGTTACCGTCACCGGTGAATTCGTTATGGATCTCGCTGATGGAGAGTACACATTAACGGAAAAGAGACCGCCCGAAGGTTATATCATCACAACGAATGGTTATTCTTTTACTGTTGAGAACGGAGTCATTACGGGCGACAATATCGATGTTGACGAAGATGGAAACTATTCAATAATAGTAACAAATACTCCCGGTGTCGAGCTTCCCTCCACCGGCGGCCCCGGCACCAAACTGATCTATCTCATCGGTATCATGCTCACAGGCATCGCCGGAGCTAGCCTGGTGATGAGGAAGAGAAGGAGAGATGCGGCATAATGTTGACAGCCCCGGTACTTGGGGTTACACAATCCTCAGCAGCATCCTGATCCCTTGAGCGAGCGAACTGCTGGGGAGGAAACGAAGATAGATTTAGCACAAGGTTTACAGAGAGGCTGGTCTTCAGACAAACTGAGGATCAGCTTTTCTCTTCAAATCCCCCTCGGCAAAATGCGGTTATACGCATATAATGTAACTGTAAGAGTTTACAGCATTATGGGGAAATGAAATACTATGGACTATATCACAATCCAGGAAGCAGCCGCAAAGTGGGGACTCAAAGAAAGACGTGTGCAGGTCATGTGTCAGGAGGAGAAAATACCAGGCGTTAAGCGATTTGGACATTCTTGGGCAATCCCGGCGGATGCCGAAAGACCAGCTGACGGTAGAGTGAAGTCTGGAAAATATATCAAGAAGAGGGATGGTGCTGATAAATGACTGATGCGCAGCAGAGAGAAGCCGCCAGACAGTTTTTCTATAAGTGGAACGGCAAAGGGAAAGAAGATGAGGATGCTCGTTCTTATTGGATCGATATTCTTCAGAATATTCTCGGCGTGGAGAATGTAACAGACCGTGTGGAGTTCGAGAAGAAGGTTGTCGGCGGCGACGGCAATACGAAGAGAATTGATGTTTACATTCCGGAGACACACGTCCTGATAGAGCAGAAAAGTCTTGGAATCGCACTTGATAAACCGCAAGCTGGCCACAGCGGAATGACGCCATACGAGCAGGCAAAGATGTACGATAATTATCTTCCGTTCAGTGAGCGTGCACGATGGATCGTGACATCGAATTTTGCAGAGATATGGATTTACGACCGTGATGCTGCGAAGCCCGAGCCGGTTAAGATTACATTGATGGAGCTTCCAGAAAAGTACCACATGCTCGACTTCCTTGTGAACAAAGAGGTCAAGAAGGTCACCGATGAGATGAAGATCTCCCTGCAGGCCGGTGAGCTTGTTGGCCAACTTTACGATGCCTTCCTGAAGCAGTACAAAGATCCGGAGAACGAGGAGACGCTGAAATCCCTGAACAAGCTCTGCGTCCGTATCGTATTCTGCCTTTACGCCGAGGACGCATCTGTCTTTGGCAAGAAGAGCATGTTCCACGATTATATGCAGCAGTTCGATGCCGCGCATGCCAGAAAGGGCCTGCGGGATCTGTTCCGCGTACTGAACCAGAAGCCGGAAGACCGTGACCCATATCTCGCAGACGATGATCCGATGCTGGCAGCATTCCCGTATGTAAACGGAGGTCTGTTCGACGGCGACGATATTGAGATTCCGCCCTTCACCGACGAGATCATGGATCTGCTGCTTCGCAAGGCCAGTGATGATTTTGACTGGTCAGAGATCAGCCCGACCATCTTTGGTGCGGTGTTTGAGAGCACATTGAACCCGGAAACCAGACGCTCCGGCGGCATGCATTACACGTCAATCGAGAACATTCATAAAGTCATCGACCCGCTTTTCCTCGATGCCCTGAAAGCGGAATTTGAGGAGATTAAGGGTATCTCCGTGCTGCGGACACAGGAGAAAAAGCTCCGCGCCCTGCAAGACAAGCTGGCATCCCTGTCGTTCCTCGATCCGAGCGCAGGCAGCGGGAACTTCCTCACGGAATCGTATCTGCAGCTTAGGAAACTGGAGAATGAGATCCTGCGGCTGCTGACTCATGGGCAGATTCAGTTTGGCTACGCAGATATGACCCCAATCAAGGTCTCTATCAGCCAGTTTTACGGTATTGAGATCAATGATTTCGCTGTCACGGTCGCCCGGACGGCGTTGTGGATTGCAGAAAACCAGATGCTCAAAGAGACCGAAGACATCGTCCACATGCAGCTGGACTTCCTGCCGCTGAAGACGAACGCATATATCGTTGAAGGCAATGCCCTGCGGATTGACTGGAATGATGTGGTGGATAAGAGCAAGCTGAACTTCATCATGGGAATTATCTGGAGTGGGACCATTCCTCCTTCCTGTGCCTGGTCACGGATCCAGGCACAGGCCCCAGATGTCCTGCGACCGGATTGGGAAATGCCCGACAGATTGCGGCTTAACGCCGCATGATTACCTTTAAGCAGATAAAGGCAGGAGGGTCAAGGCCGCTGCGCGAGGCTCCGCCGATGCCAAGGCCTTTCTGGAAAAGCAGAAGGCAAAGCGCGAAGCGGTAAGGGCCGCCGCTGCGGCAGCCGACTTCGAAGACGAAGAAGAGGAGGACGAGGACGATGAGATTTCCGAATAAGGAGACGGTGGAGCGCATCCGCCGGAAGTACCCGGCAGGCACGAGGGTGGAGCTTCTGGCCATGGACGACCCAATGGCTCCGACGGTTGGCACACTCGGCACGGTGCTCGGCGTCGATGATACTGGGAGCCTCCTCATGAAGTGGGACAACGGATCGGGCTTAAACGTGATCTTTCAGCAAGACCGCGTGCGGAAGGTGGGTGATCCGGATGCCTGAGAGAGTGAAGGAGCAGATCCTTGCGATCCGGGCCACGGGTGAGACCAACATGTTCGACCTGCCGGTGGTGCAGCGGATGGCCTATGAACGGGATTACTTCGATCTGGTCATTTTCCTGGAGGAGCATCCGAAAGAGTACGTGCATTTCATCCTGACCGGGGAGGGCTGATCCGAAAAGCCAGAGGAGCCGGAGACGGCTCTTTTGGTAGTTATAATGTGTACAAATGGTGGGGATCATATTTGTGCATTTTATCACAGATTATCCGGCAGAAATGAGTTGCTATTATCTCCGATCAGAGTGATTAATACAGTACCGAAAGGAAATTATACATACGGAGGACAAGACCATGACAATCACAGAAGCAATGAGAACCTACCGCCTGCAAAGCCCCTCAACCCCGGAAGACCTTGAGAGCCGCTTTTTCGGCATGGACGGCAAGATGCTCACCTTTAAAGATAAGGTAGTCATTGCAGGATACTACTGGAACGGACCCGGAAAGCCCTGCTAC
>DFGZ01000339.1 GCA_002371295.1 Oribacterium sp. UBA3737
CGGTTTTCACGATGAAATCCTCCTTAAAATATAATATTTATTTATTAAATAAGTAATTACACACTTACTGTACAGTAATTCTAGCAACAAGGAACTTCAAAAGTCAATAGAATGTCAGCGGTTTCCTTTGGAAAAACGGGACAATTTGAAATAATTTTTCTATATATTTTTGCGGGTGATTAAAAAAGGATATATGAATATAAAAAATAAGAAGGCGGCCATGCATAACCTGGGCTGCAAGGTCAATTCATACGAAGCGGAGGCCATGGTGGCGGAACTGAGAGAGGCAGGAGCTGAGATAGTATCCTGGGATACGGAAAAGGCGGATATCTATATCATCAATACCTGCTCGGTCACCAATATAGCAGACAGAAAATCCAGACAGATGATACATAAGGCCCGTGCCTCAAATCCGGAGGCTGTGGTCATTGCGGTTGGATGCTATGTCCAGGCAAGGGCTGAAGAGCTTAAAGAAGACAATGCTGTGGATATCCTTGTGGGAAATAATGAGAAAAGCAGGATTGTTCCCATACTCGAAGAATATTATGCGATGTATGGGGATAAAAAGAGCCCGGCTGGATCTGAGGAAAGTGATTTCGGGAACAGGATTTCCGGTCATGTAAAAGACATATCTAAGGAGCATAGCTATGAGGAGCTCTGGGCCGGAGAGATAGAGGATGATGGAAGAGTGTTCATAAAGGTGCAGGATGGCTGCAACCAGTTCTGTTCCTACTGTATCATCCCTCATGTGCGTGGCCGGATAAGGTCGAGATCGGTGGAGAGCACTGTAAGAGAGGTACGGGATTTTGCGGAACGCGGATATCGCGAGATGGTTCTTACGGGTATACACCTTTCTTCCTATGGCCTTGATTTTGATGATACTAATTACGAATATGCCATGGACAATGATATCCCATCGGAGCATCTCTTGGAGCTTATAAAATGTGTTGCTCAGGTTCCTGGTGTTGAGAGGGTACGGCTGGGGAGCCTGGAGCCCCGTATCATCACCGACAGCTTCGTGGAGGAGCTGAAAAAGATTCCTGAGGTCTGTCCTCATTTTCATCTTTCTCTTCAGAGCGGCTGTGACAGAACCCTTAAGGCCATGAACAGACACTATACCACCGGGGATTTCCGGAAATCGGTGGACCTTATCAGAAAAGCATGGGAGAATGCGGCGATAACGACGGATGTCATAGTGGGCTTCCCCGGAGAGAGTGATGATGATTTTGAAGAGTCCTATAGGTTTATAGATGAGATAGGATTCTACGAGCTCCATGTCTTTAAGTACAGCAGACGACAGGGGACCGCCGCTGACAGAATGAAGGATCAGATCCAGGAAAAGATAAAATCCGGGAGATCCGAGAGACTTATCAGACTTGATGAGCATAAGTCACAGGAGTTCAGAAAAAGATTTATCGGAGTTGCCGATGAGATCATTCCCGAGGAAGTGGTGGAAATAGACGGCAAAAAATATTTACGGGGCTATAACCGGAGTTATGTGCGCTATTTGGTACCGTTTACAGAATGCGAACGCCCGGAAAGTAAAATCGGACAAATAATAAGGGCAGAGGGTAAAGATTTCTGTGAGACATGCGTACTTGCAATGCCTATTTAAATGTTATAAAATTAGTTAAGTTATTAAAAGGACGTGACAAAATGAACGATTTAGGCAGTACACAGATTATCAGACCGATGCAGGATTACGATTTGGATGTTACAGAGGTATTAGCCCGGGTTTATGAGGCCTTGACTGAAAAAGGCTATAATCCTATAAACCAGATCGTGGGTTATATTATGTCTGGTGACCCTACTTATATCACAAGCCACAAGGGGGCCCGAAGCCTCATCATGAAGGTTGAGCGGGATGAGATCCTTGAGGAGCTTATGAAAACTTATGTTGAGGCAAAACTCAGCAAGTAATTTGTGTATATATTGAGAGTCTGTCCGTTTAGGCAGGCTCTTTTATTGTATTTGGAGATATCAGGTGAGAATATTAGGACTTGACTATGGTTCAAAAACCGTAGGTGTTGCCATAACAGATCCCATGGGCATCACTGTACAACCATTGAAAACTATCGTAAGGGACAGGGAATCAGCCCTTAGAAAGACGCTTAAGGAAATTCAGCAGATAGTCGAAGAAAATGATGTGGAGAAGATCATACTGGGACTTCCCCTCAATATGAACGATACAGAAGGAGACCGGGCAAGGTTCACAAGAGAATTTGCGGAAAAGCTGAGGCTCAGGGTATCTGTGCCCATCGAGTTTGAGGATGAGCGGCTTACAACCATGGAAGCTGCCGAGATACTTGATGAAAGCGGCGTGAAAAGAAGCGAACAGAAGAAGGTCATCGATCAGGTTGCCGCGCAGCTGATACTGGAACAGTATTTGAGAGGCTGAGGCCTTTTTATAAATATTATTGGAGTTAGGAGAAAGAAATGGAAAACACTATCCGTTTAAAATCAGATGATGGGAATATCGAACTGGAGATTCTTGAAGAGACTACGGTTCAGGGAGTTAACTATATTCTTGTTACAGATGCACCTGAGGGTGAGGATGGCGAATGTTACGTTATGAAGGACGTTTCCGGCCCTGAAGATGCAGAGGCGGACTATGAGTTTGTTGATGAGAAGGAATCGGAAGCATTGATGCAGATTTTTTCAGCGCTCCTGGAAGGTGAAGGTATAACGATTGAGAAGTAATACAGATAAAGAAGTAAAAGAAGTTATGGAATCTGAGGTGAAGGAGACAGCTGCTTCCGCAGGGGAGAAGCGTCCTCGCAGGCCTCAGAGAAGAACTGCCAGAAGAAAGCCTGCTGAAAGTCAGGCGGTTGAAGAGGGCAGAGAAGCAGCAGCTTCTGAAGAAGCTGTGAAGACTGATGAAAAAGCTCCGGCAAAGCCTGCAAGGAGAAGATCTTCAGGTCAGAACAGGAAGACCGGAAAGACAGAGGAGGCTGCAGACATTACAGCAGCTGCCGAGGCTGCAGTTCCTGAAAAGAGAAGCGGTAATAACAGCAGAAGAAAAAGACAGAAGGCTGACGGAAGCGGAAAAAAGAACGGCAAGGTAAGAATCATTCCCCTGGGCGGACTCGATCAGATCGGAATGAATATTACAGCATTTGAGACAGACGACTGTATCATCATAGTTGACTGCGGCCTTGCATTCCCGTCGGGAGATATGCTGGGAATCGATCTGGTCATTCCGGATATTACATATCTGAAGGCCAATATCAGCAAGGTAAGAGGATTTGTTATCACCCACGGTCATGAGGACCATATAGGAGCTCTTCCTTATGTCCTTCAGCAGGTAAAGGTCCCTGTTTACGGAACCAGACTCACCATGGCACTTATTGAGAACAAGCTCAAGGAGAACGGCCTGGATCAGGTGATTGATATGAATGTGGTTCCATTCGGCGGAGTCGTGGATTTCGGAGACATCAAGGTTGAATTTATAAAGACCAATCATTCTATTCAGGATGCGGCAGCATTTGCCATATTCACACCGGCCGGAACCATAGTTCATACAGGCGATTTCAAGGTTGACTATACTCCTGTATTCGGGGATCCCATCGACCTTCAGCGTTTTGCAGAGCTCGGAAAGTCCGGCGTTCTTGCCATGATGTCCGATTCTACAAATGCCCAGAAACCGGGTTCCACCATGTCGGAAAGTTCGGTAGGTGTTACTCTGGAGCGGATTTTTTCAGAGCACAGGATGAATCGAATCATAGTTGCGACCTTTGCTTCCAACGTTGACCGTGTTCAGCAGATTATCAATACCGCTGCAAAGCATGGCCGTAAGGTAGTGGTGGAAGGCCGTTCAATGGTCAATGTCATCACTGTTGCTTCTGAACTTAACTATATAGATATTCCTGAGGGAACACTTATAGATATAGATCAGCTTAAAAATTATCCGGATGAGCAGACAGTGCTCATCACAACAGGGTCACAGGGCGAGTCTATGGCGGCATTAAGCCGTATGGCCAGCGGAATGCACCGTAAGGTTCGTATCAAGCCGAACGACGTAGTAGTGCTTTCATCACATCCTATTCCGGGTAATGAGAAGGCAGTTGATAAGGTAGTGAACGAGCTCTGCATGCTTCATGCACAGGTTATCCTTCAGGATACCCACGTATCCGGACATGCATGTGCAGATGATCTGAAGCTTCTTTATTCTCTGGTGAAGCCTGAATTTGCCATTCCGGTCCATGGTGAATACCATCACCGTATGGCTGCGGCAAAGATCGCTGAGGCAGTGGGAGTGAGCAAGGATAATTGTCTCCTCATCGAAAACGGCGATGTTCTTGAACTTTCATCAAAGGATGGAAAGAACAACGCTGAGGTAAAGGAACACGTTCAGGTCGGAGGAGTATTTGTTGACGGTCTCGGTGTGGGTGACGTTGGAAACATTGTCCTCAGAGACCGACAGAATCTGGCACAGAACGGTATCATAGTGGTTGTGCTTACACTTGAAAAGTATTCAGGACATCTTCTTGCAGGTCCGGATCTGGTTTCCCGCGGATTTGTTTATGTCCGTGAGTCCGAGGATCTTATGGAAGAGGCAAGAGTGCAAGTTCAGGATGCCGTTGATGACTGCCTGGTTCGTCATGTAAACGACTGGGGAAAGATCAAAAACATCATCAAGGATTCTCTCAGCGACTTCCTTTGGAAGCGCATCAAGAGAAATCCTGTTATTCTTCCGATAATCATGGAGGTTTAATCGATGGGGCAGGATACTCTGGAGAGAGTCACAAGCTTTCTCATAGGACTTGCGTGGCGTGTTATAGTGATTGCACTTCTTGTTTATGCGTTGATGAATGGTGTCAGGGCAGCATACAGCTACGGTCATGGTCTTCTGTATGACCATGCCATGGCAGGTGAAAATGCTCCTGAAACAGAGTTCGTGATTACGGATGAACAGACGGTGGAGGATATCTCCGAAGCATTGCTGAAGGGCGGCTTTATTGATAACGCCGAAGCCTTCAGGGTTAAGTCAAAGCTTTACGAAGCGGAGTATGTACCAGGCCTTTATACCATTTCCAAGTCCATGACGGCTGTTGAGATAATCCAGTACCTCACACAGGAGGGAAAGAAGAACCGCGAGCTTATGGAAAAGAATCTTGTGGATGCCGAGGCGGCCACAACAGCAGCATCGGAAGCGGAAGACGGAATAGAGGTTATCGGCGGAACTGAGGATGAGAACATGATCGCTCAGGATGCTGCCGCTGCAGTGCTTGAGTCCCAGGCGGCAGAAAGCGCTGCTCAGCAGTTTGCGGGTGGCAATGCCTCTGCGGGAAGTGCCGCACAGAATTAAAATTAGAGGAAGTGAACTTTGATTGAGAACGAGAGACTGGTGAATTATATTCGTTCACTTGAACCTGATCGGAGTGAGCTTCTGGATAAGGTCAGAAAAGAAGCGCTAGCAGCGGAAGTCCCCATAATCAGGGACGAAACGGCGGCGCTTCTTAAGTGTTTTGTGACTATGCTTCGTCCGAAGCGCATTCTGGAGATAGGAACGGCAGTGGGTTATTCTGCTCTCACCATGGCTTCCGTCATGGGTGAGGATGGGGAGATAACAACTGTTGAGAACTATGCGCCGAGAGTTGCGGAAGCAGGCAGGAACATATCCGGAAGTCCCTACAGAGACAGGATTCATTTGATTGATGATGATGCTGGGAAGGTCATAAGGGACCTTGCGGAGTCAGGAAGACAGTTTGATTTTATATTTATGGATGCGGCCAAGGGACAGTACATAAACTGGCTCCCTTATATTCTCAGGATGATGCCTGAGGGAGCTGTACTTTTCAGTGACAATATACTGCAGGACGGAAGCATTATAAACAGCCGTTACCAGGTGGAAAGAAGAGATCGTACCATCCACACCCGTATGAGAGAGTATCTTTTCGAGCTCAAACATAATGAGAGTCTGGAAACCGCCATCCTTACTGACGGAGACGGAATATCCGTCAGCGTAAAAAAGTAATATGATATAAGTGTCATAAGTCTTCTCCCACGTGTGCTCGCACAAAAGTGGGAGAAAGACTTCATGACATGCCCCACATGGAGCACGTAGGGACACATTTGGTGGCCCGAGAGTGCGGAATGTGGGAGGGCGCTGATGATCCAGTGGATCATCGCTTAGCGCCGACCGAAGTGGAACGTAGACGCGTGAGCGCAAAGCGCGAAGCGGTCCGATATCGACCTTTGGCACTCACATCATAATATGACTTAAATATGATGGCGCTTAAGGTTGAGCGTTCTGGCACAGTTATCTGATAATTGAGTCTTAAATTGAGATATAAAGAGGAGAAAGAATGTTAAAAGAAACAGAGTTATTGATTCCGGCAGGATCTTTGGAAGTACTTAAGGTTGCCGTTAATTACGGTGCCAATGCAGTATATATCGGCGGAGAGGCCTTCGGTCTTCGTGCCAATGCCAAGAACTTCAGCATGGATGATATCCGTGAGGGTGTGGCATACGCACATGAAAGAAATGTTAAAGTGTTTGTTACAGCAAACATTCTGGCCCATAATGGCGATATGGAGGAGGCCCGCGAATATTTCAGGGAGCTTTCCACGACAGGAATCGATGCGGTGCTGGTAGCTGATCCGGGTATGTTCATGATCGCAAAGGAGACATTGCCGGATACCATAGAGATTCACATCTCGACTCAGGCCAATAACACCAACTATGAGACCTTCCTTTTCTGGTGGAAGATGGGAGCAAAGCGAGTAGTGTGTGCAAGAGAGCTCAGCTTGAAGGAAATCAAGGAGATCAGGGAGCATATTCCTGAGGAGCTTGATATCGAGGCTTTCATCCACGGTGCTATGTGTATGTCATATTCGGGAAGATGCATGCTCAGTAATTTCTTCACAGGCAGAGATGCCAACCGGGGAGAGTGTACACATCCATGCAGATGGAAGTATAATATCGTTGAGGAAAAGCGTCCGGGGCAGTATTATCCTATATATGAAAATGACAGAGGAACCTTTATCTTCAATTCAAAGGACCTCTGCATGATAGAGCATGTACCTGAGCTTATAGACGCAGGCATCGATTCTCTGAAGATCGAGGGACGTATGAAGACCGCTCTTTATGTGGCCACAGTTGCAAGAACTTATCGTAAGGCTCTTGATGATCTTAAGGAGAGTGAAGAAAAGTATCGTGCCAACATGGAGTGGTACAAGGCGGAGATCGCAAAGTGCACTTATCGTGAGTTCACCACAGGCTTCTACTATGGAAAGCCATCCGCTGAGGATCACATCTACGATAACAACACTTATGTGACCGGTTCTGTTTATCTCGGTACCATCAGAGATACGGATTCAGAGGGATGGTGCTATCTTGAGCAGAAGAACAAGTTCTCGGTAGGCGAGACCATCGAGATCATGAAGCCGAACGGCGAGGATATACCTATTGAGGTCCTTGAGATCCGTGACGCTGAGACAGATGTCCCTCAGGAGTCATGCCCTCATGCATGCCAGCAGATAAAGGTGAGATTTTCTGTACAGCCGGCTGCCGGAGACATTATAAGAAAAGAAACAGCTGAAAAGGTAGATGTTGACTAAACAGAAAGGAAACTTCCGAAGCTGAATGGGGCTCTGTGTCCGGGTATTCTGCTTCCGGAGGTTGACTGAAAAGAATGGAACTTATCTTTGTTGCAATAGGAATAGCATCTCTTGCGTATGACGCAGCTATATTGGTAAATAATGGGCTGACCGCTTTTATGTGGTTCTGGCCCTTATTTGCCGTTATCAATTTTATGATGTTCAGCCTTGTGAGATATGTAAGACATAAGAACAAGGAAAAGAAAGAAATAAATCTACGCCCTTTTATATTTGTATTTACCACATACGGACTTGCGGTGAGTACACTGGCAGTGCTTCTTATGATAATCTTCGGTAATGCCACGACCCTGGAGCAGAAAAATCTGGATTATGTCATCGTTATGGGGACAGATCTCCAGGATAACAAGATATCGAAGTCGCTAAAGAGGAGACTGGACAGGGCATTGGAGTATGCGAAAGAGAATCCTCATACGGTTTTTGTTCTTTCCGGAGGCAGAAGCGATTACGATAAGAGTACGGAGGCCACAGTCATGTATCATTACATGATCAAGGCCGGTGTTCCGGAAAAAAACCTGCTGCTGGAGTTCTATTCAGATTCGACTCAGGAAAAGGTAGGTTTTTCCTTAAGGACCATCAAGCAGGATCATGAACAGAAGATGCTGGCAAACAGGGTGAGACATAATAACAGTATGGAGAGGCGAAATCTGCCGGGAGATGATATAATCATAGGAGTTGACCGCCCGTTATCTATCGGGATCATAACCTCTGAATTCAATCTTTACCGTGCCGGGGAGATAGCAAAGAAGTACGGTGTTCCGGATATCTGTCCTATGGCTACGAAAACCGATGAGCTGATGCTGGTTCATCTTGCCACAAGAGAAGCGGTGTCACTGTTCAAGGACAGACTGATAGGTAACATTTAATAAAGAAGCGGCAGGTTCCTCCGGGAACTGTCATGCAGCGCCAGTCCTTCGCGCGGCGAAATATAAGGGACTGACGGAGAGGAGAACGTCTTATGAAGAACTATGAGCTGATTGAGACAAAACGAATTGAAGAGCTGTCTACAGATGCGAGACTCTACAGACATAAAAAAAGCGGTGCCCGTATCTTTACTATGAAAAACGATGACGATAATAAGGTTTTCGGGATTGCGTTCCGTACGCCTGCAGAGGATAGCACAGGTGTTGCTCATATCACAGAACATTCCGTACTTTGCGGATCCGATAAATTTCCGTTGAAGGACCCCTTCGTAGAGCTGGCAAAGGGTTCTCTCAACACCTTTTTAAATGCCATGACATACCCGGATAAGACCGTTTATCCTATCGCATCAAGAAATGACAAGGATTTTGATAATCTTATGAATGTCTACATGGATGCGGTATTCCATCCGAATTCAGTGAAGGACCCCCGCATCATGCTGCAGGAAGGCTGGCACTATGAGATGGAGGATGAAAAGTCGGATCTCATTTATAACGGCGTAGTATATAACGAGATGAAGGGAGTTTTCTCAAATCCCGAATCTGTTCTTGAAAGATATATCATGCATGCTCTTTTTCCGGATACCACTTATGGCAATGAATCCGGCGGAGATCCTGTAAATATTCCTGATCTTACTTTCGAAAAGTTCAAGGAGTTCCATGACCGTTTCTATCATCCTTCCAATTCCTATATCTTCCTTTACGGCGATATGGACATAGAGAAGAAGCTTGACTGGCTTGATAAGGAATATCTCTCAAAGTACGATGCCATCGAACCGAATTCCGACATTGCCTTCCAGAAGCCCTTCGGGAAGATGCACGAGGAGGAGATATCCTATTCTATAGGTGATAATGAATCCCTCGAGAACAACAGCTATCTTTCCTGGAATGTTGTCGTAGACGCAGTGGACAACAAGCTGAACCTTGCATTTGACATTCTTGACTATGCCCTTCTTTCATCACCGGGTGCACCTCTCAAGCAGGCACTGGTAGATGCAGGAATAGGTGAGGATATCTTCGGAGGCTTCCAGGACGGAATTAAGCAGCCATACTTTACGGTTACAGCAAAGGGAACGGAAAAGAAGGAAAAGAAAAGATTCCTTGAGATCATAAACAGCACTCTGAAGAAGCTGGTGAAGGAGGGACTTGATAAGAAGACCCTTCTTGCGGCTATCAATCACGATGAATTCCAGTACAGAGAGGCTGATTACGGACGTACACCGAAGGGTCTGGTATATTCCCTGACTTCTCTTGATACCTGGTTATACGGTGGAAAGCCATGGGATTATCTTGAGTGCGAAAGCATTTATAAGGAACTCCGTCAGGATGTGGAAAAGGGATATTTTGAGAAGCTCATCGAGAAGTATCTTTTAAATAACGATCATTCTGCCATGGTTATCCTTAGCCCTGAAAAGGGACTTACAGAGAAGCGTGAGAAGGAGCTTAAGAAAAAGCTTTCCGATATTAAGGCAAAGATGACTCCTGAGGAGATAAAGAAGTGTGTATCCGACACCAGAATGCTGAAGGAGTATCAGGCGGAGCCTACAAGCGAGGAGGCCCTCAGGACACTGCCGCTTTTAAGTATCAGCGATATAAGCAAGAAGGCTGATAAGTTTGACTGGAAGGAAGACAGACTGTCGGATACTCTGGTGGTCAACACAGAGTTAAACACAAGAGGAATCGCTTATCTCAGATTTAACTTCAATACTGCCTGCCTTACCGAAGAGGAGCTTCCTTACGCAGGATTCCTTAAGACAGTGCTGGGATATATGGATACCGAGAAGCATACATTCCAGGATCTCACATCCGATATTCTGTTAAATGCCGGCGGCATCAACTTCGATACCAATGCATACCCGGATATCGTCAATTACGGAAGATACACAGGCCTTTTCACTGTAGAGATAAAGCTCCTTTATGAGGGATTCCGTTTCGGATTCGACATAATAGATGAGATACTTCATACTACGAAGTTCGAAGACAAGAAGCGTATGCAGGAGATCCTTAATGAGTCACGTTCGAGAGAACGTATGAGGGTTGAGGGTGCAAGCCATAGCTTCGCAGTGAACAGAGCGACATCATATTTCTCCGGTACCGGAAGATACTCGGATCTTACCGGAGGAATAGGATATTATCAGTTCATAAACAGAATCTCGGATGAATTCCGTAAGGATCCCAAGAAACTGGTCAGAAAGCTTTGGGAGGTTTCCGATAAGCTTTTCCGTGTAGAGAATATGTTTGTTTTTGTAGCGGCAGAGAAGAAGGGTTATGATGCCTTTAAAAAGGATTTCGCTGAGTTCAGAAAGAATTTTGCATCCGGAGCACTGAAGAAGCAGGAAAGGTGTGCAAAGCTCGATAAGGCTTATAAGCCATGCAAGGTGACAAAGCTTCCTGACGGACCTCAGATAGAACTTTCAGGCAATCTTAATGAGGGCTTTAAGACTCCTTCACAGGTAAACTTCGTTGCAAGGACCGGTCGTTTTGATACTGAGAAGTTTCCTTATACAGGAAGTCTCAGGGTACTTAAAGTGATACTTAACTATCAGTATCTGTGGCTGAACCTGAGAGTGAAGGGAGGCGCTTACGGCTGTATGTCCGGCTTCGGAAGATCGGGAGAAGGATATTTTGTATCCTACAGGGATCCTCATCTCAAGGAGACTCTGGACATATATCAGGGGCTTCCCGAGTATGTGCGAAACTTCACAACATCTGAGAGGGATATGACCAAGTACATAATAGGTGCTATATCTGAGATGGATACACCGAGAACCAATTCCGCAAAGGCAGCCCTTACAGTAAGTGCATTCGTGACAAAGGTGACCAATGACATGCTTCAGAAGGAGCGTGATCAGGTGCTTGCGACAAAAGAGGAGGATATCAGAAAGCTTTCGGATTATATGGAAGCTATCCTCGGAAAGGGAGCTGCCTGCACCATCGGAAACGGCCAGCTTATAGAAGAGAATAAGGATAAGTTCCTGACAACTGAGGAGCTGTTTAAGTGATTATGATTCCTTCCTGAGGGGTGACTCTTCGGGAAGGAACTATTTGACAGAGGCAATATAATGAGTGATAAAAAAATTAAAACAGGATATGTTGCGCTGGTAGGAAGACCGAATGTGGGTAAGTCAACACTTATGAACCATGTCATAGGACAGAAGATAGCTATCGTATCCAACAAGCCTCAGACTACAAGAGGCAGGATACAGACAGTCTATGATGATGAGAGGGGACAGATCATTTTCCTTGATACTCCCGGTATTCATAAGGCGAAGAACAAGCTCGGAGAGTATATGGACAATGTTGCCGAGAAGACTCTTCAGGATGTGGATGTCATCGTCTGGCTTGTGGAACCGACTACCTATATCGGCGCCGGAGAGCAGCATATAGCAGAGGTGATAAAGGCATCCGATAAGCCGAAGATCCTTGTGGTGAACAAGATAGATACCATGAAGGAAAAGCCGGAGGAGCTGGATGCAGCCATAGAGAAGTACAAGTCTCTGATGGAATTCGATGAGATCGTCCCTCTTTCAGCAGCCAGAGCGCAGAACATCGAAGGCTTCAAGAAGGCAGTGTTCAAGTATCTTCCAGAAGGACCACGATATTTTGATCAGGATACGGTGACCGATCAGACTATGAGAGAGATAGCAGCGGAGCTCATTCGCGAACAGGCTCTTCGCAAGCTTCAGGATGAGGTTCCCCACGGCATAGCTGTCCTTATTGACCAGATGCATCAGAGAAACGATGGTCTCTGGGATATCAAGGCTACAATCGTATGTGAGAGAGACGCCCATAAGGGAATCATCATAGGCAAGGGCGGTGCCATGCTGAAACGAATCGGTACGGGAGCCCGTATACAGATAGAGAAGATGGTGGAGGAAAAGGTTAACCTTCAGCTCTTTGTTAAAGTCCGCAAGGACTGGAGAGATTCAGATACATTTTTGAAAAATTACGGTTACAAGGACGAAACCTGAACAATGCGGGATGAACTGGAACTTCACGGGGTGGTGCTTAATTCGGCGCCATCCCGCGATTTTGATAAAAGACTTTCTGTGCTTACAAATGAATACGGCAAGGTGACTGTATGGGCTGCCGGGGCAAAAAAGCCCGGGTCCTCCTTTATGGCAGGTACAAGGAACTTCGTCTTCGGCACTTTCAGTGTAACGAAGGGCAGGAGCGGTTATAATCTGCGAAGTGTGAAGGTGAACAACTACTTTGAAGAGATAGCCTCGGATCTGGTAAATGCCTGCTACGGCTCCTACATCCTTGAGTTTGCGGATTATATCTCTCAGGAGAATCTCGAGGCGGAAGAGACCGTGAATCTCATATATCTGTCACTGAAGGCCATACTGAACGGGAATCTGGACAATGAGCTCGTCAGGAGGATTTACGAGCTCAGAATAATGTATATAAACGGCGAGTATACGGAAGAGCCGCCCATGCCATGTTCCCAGGCCTGCCGCTTTGCCTGGCAGTATGTACTGGAAACACCGGTGATGAAGCTTTATACCTTCACGTTAAAGGAGGAAGTTCTTTCCGAGTTTGCGGATAATGTTGACAGGCTGCTTCGCGGCGTGATTCCGCATAATTTCAGGTCTTTGGAGATTTTGAAGACTTTGAATAAATAACAGAAGCTGCGGACAGCAGTTAATGAGTGAAGAGTCAAAGCTGTATCGCCACAAAGCATGATTGCGTAAAGGATTAGCTCACAGCAATTGATGAGAGGTAATCTTTTGCTGGATTTTTCGGCCATCAGGATGTATAGTTGGGAGTAACGCGTAAGCGGGAAAACAATAAACTTTATTCTTAGCCGCACTCCGGCGGCAGAAAGAGGAAAAAATGGCAAAAGAATACACAATGGACACTATCGTTTCTCTTGCAAAGTCAAGAGGATTTGTTTATCCGGGTTCTGAGATCTACGGTGGTCTTGCGAACACATGGGATTACGGAAATCTCGGTGTTGAGTTAAAGAACAACGTAAAGAAGGCATGGTGGAAGAAGTTCATCCAGGAGTCAAAGTACAATGTAGGCATTGACTGCGCTATCCTTATGAACCCTCAGACATGGATTGCATCCGGACATCTTGCTTCTTTCTCGGATCCTCTTATGGATTGTAAGGAATGTCACGAGAGATTCCGTGCTGACAAGATCATCGAGGATTTTGCAGCTGCAAATGCTATGGAGCTTAATGGTTCTGTAGACGGCTGGTCAAACGAGGAGATGGAGAAATTCATCGAAGACAACAAGGTAGAGTGCCCAACTTGTGGTAAGCATAATTTCACAGGTATCCGTCAGTTCAATCTTATGTTCAAGACCTTCCAGGGTGTAACAGAGGATGCAAAGAACGCTGTATATCTTCGTCCTGAGACTGCACAGGGTATCTTCGT
>DFGZ01000332.1 GCA_002371295.1 Oribacterium sp. UBA3737
GGAAGCTCAGATCCGGAATTCCCACGGATCGGTAATCAAGCTGCCTGAGTGCCTGAGGCTGATGAAAAACCTTATGCTTCTTACGGAAGGCTATGATTTCTTTTGTAAAATCAAAAAGCTCCTTATTCTTTTCCTGAAGGTGCCAGTCCATCCAGTTCAGTGTATTGTCATGACAATATGCATTATTATTTCCCTGTCTTGTCTGACCGCACTCATCTCCTGAATTAATAAGCGGCGTTCCCTGGCTGAGCATAAGAAGAAGATAGGCATTTCTCCACATCTTTCTTCTGAGGGCCTTTACCGATTTCTTACGGCTCGGTCCCTCTTCACCGCAGTTCCAAGAATAATTCTGATTGGTTCCGTCGCGGTTGTCCTCATGATTGTCTTCGTTGTGCTTTCTGTCGTATGAAAGGGCATCCATAAGACTCATGCCGGAGACATTGGCCATATACTGTATGTTGGCCCGGTCAGCCGGATTGTTCCTGATCCTGTTCATAAGCGTTCCCAGCATGCTCTCGTCCCCCTTAAGAACACGGCGCATATCGTTCTGGAAACCATCATTGTAATCCGCCAGGTATCTCGGAGCATAATGTCTGTAGGCACCACCGTACCGTTCTCCCTGCTGCATCTGCCCCTCCCAGCTGTCCGCCCAGATCTTAAACCTGCTCAGATAAGGATCTCTGGCGATAACGCTGTAGGGTGCGGAGCCTATCATATGAATCCCGTCCACATGATAATTTATGCGCCAGTAACGCATGACTGTTGTGATATAGTCAGGCAGTGTCTCATAGGTAAAATAGAGATCAATTATGACCTCTATTTTATTGCGATGCAGTTCGTATACTAATTTTCTGAATTCATTTCTTGGATTTTTGTGATCTGAGGTGAAACTTGATTTAGGCGCCAGCTGCATGGCGTCCTTTGTGAATCCCCAGTAATTTATGCGTCCCGTTGGTCTAAGCTCTGTTTTATATGGATTCTGACTGCCGTAATCCGGGAGCATGACCTCATTGAATTCATAGGGAGGCATAAGCTCCACCGCAGTTATCCCAAGGGAAACAAGGTAAGGAATCTTCTCGATGATGCCCTGAAAGGTTCCTCTCACATCTTTATTCAGTCCGGAAGAACTATGGGCTGTAAAACCACGTACATGAAGACGATAAACTATGGTCTCGTCATAAGGTATATCCAGCGGTCTGTCTTTGAGCCACTCTGCACTCTCATCTGGCACAGCCACAGCCTCGGCCACCGGAGTCTTCAGAATTCTGGTTCCATCCTTCAGGAACCCAAACTTCTTTCTCCCTTCGAAAACCGTTCCGTTGGGATCCGTGAAGACCTGACCGTCTGCCTCATAGCAATAGCTGAACCGGGAGATATCCTCCGCCACTTCCAGCCTCCAGACATCTCCTATTCTTTCATAGGGATCAAACGCTATCTGTCGTACTTTTTTATTACCTTCATACAGGTTCAGATACAGTTGTTCAGTATGAACAACTGCTTCAAAAATATATATATTATTCTCTTTCTTTAATCCAAACATTCTGCCCCCGTTTCAGTCTCCCAATGGTGCATCTGAGGGATAGGATAAATCAACTTTTGTATATAGTTGGTTCAAGTATAACATAAATACACAAAAACCGTTACATCCTATTGGGGATGCAACGGTCAAAAATGCTTAAATCAATATATTGGTTTTGCTGATTATATAAAATTTATACAGTTTTATTTTCCTTTTTCCATAAATTTACAGATCAATATCCAACTCTATAGGACAGTGGTCTGATCCAAATATCTCCTGATGAATTCCGGCATCCTTTATCTTCTCCTTGATTTTCTCGGACACAACAAAGTAGTCTATACGCCAGCCCACATTTCTTTCTCTCGCCTTCATGCGATAGGACCACCAGCTATACTCATCCTTTGCTTCAGGATAAAGCATACGGAAGCTGTCTACATATCCCGAATCCAGAAGTCTTGAAAACTTTGCACGCTCCTCATCCGTAAAGCCTGCATTGTGATGATTTGTGGAAGGATTTTTAATATCTATCTCCTCATGGGCCACATTGAGATCTCCGCAGTAGATAACTGGCTTTTTCTCATTTAACCTGTTAATGTATTCTCTCCAGGCATCCTCCCACTCCATTCTGTACGGAAGTCTCTTGAGCTCACCCTGGGAATTCGGAACATATACCGTCAGAACATAATAATTTTCAAATTCAGCCGTGATGACTCTTCCCTCCTGATCATGCTCCTCTATCCCCATGCCGTAAGTTACATTTATGGGTTCTTCCTTAGTGAACATGGCAGTTCCGGAATATCCCTTCTTTACCGCATAGTTCCAGTACTGATGGTAACCCGGAAGCTCCAGTTCTATCTGTCCTTCCTGAAGTTTGGTCTCCTGAAGACAGAAAATATCCGCATCAAGATTCTGAAATTCCTCCATAAAGTTCTTGCCCATAACAGCTCTTAAGCCGTTAACGTTCCAGGAAATCATTTTTTTCATATAAACTCTCCATTCCTCCGCCTTTTCAAAGCGAACTCTGTATCATTAAGAATCAGAGATTTTTACCTCTGTTCATCTATACTCATCATGATATTTTAGTATTTTACCATATAGTTTTGAAGTGTTACACTCACATCATGATATATCGTCAGGAGGCTTCAAATTGGCATCAAAGGCTACAGATTTCTCAAACGGCTCTGTGATAAGAGCCATCATGATACAGACAGTACCTCTTCTGGTGGCTCAGATCATACAGCTTCTGTATAACATAGTTGACCGTATATACATCGGTCATCTCCCGGGAGCAAACGGTCTGGCCCTTACAGGTGTGGGAGTATGCTTTCCGCTCATCACCCTCATAACAGCCTTCACAGACTGGTTCGGCATAGGCGGTACACCTCTCTTCTCCATAGCAAGAGGAGAAGGAAAGCATGAAAGGGCACTGAACATCATGTGCCAAAGCGCCTTTCTGCTTATCACCGTGTCTGTAAGCATTACCATACTTACACTTATATTCATGAAGCCAATGCTTTATGCCCTGGGTGCCAGCGATGCCACTTACAGCTATGCCCACAATTATTTCACTGTTTACATACTGGGAACCGTATTTTTTATGACAGGCCACGGTCTTAATTACTACATAAGTGCACAAGGTTTTCCAAGAATCGGTATGATCACCACCGCAATAGGAGCATTACTGAACATAGTCCTCGATCCCATATTTATGTTTGTTTTCGGATGGGGAGTTGTGGGGGCAGCCATCGCAACAGTTATTTCCCAGTCAATCAGTGCTTTCTGGGTCGTCAGATTCCTGTTTTCCGAAAAAGCTTTGTTCAGACTGGATATCGGGCGGATACGATTCGATAAAAGTATCGCCCGTGAGATAATCACCCTTGGCTTTGCCAATTTCCTCATGAAGTCCACCAATACCGTGACTCAGGCAGCCTGTAATATAACTCTCAGAAACTACGGCGGAGACCTCTATATAGGTGTGTTCACAATCATCAATTCCCTGAGAGATTTCATCACACTTCCTGGAACAGCCATAACCCACGCATCACAGCCGGTGCTGGGTTTCAATTTCGGAGCGAGAAAGTACAGCAGATTAAAAAGAGGTATCATTTTTGCATCAGCGGCAGCAAGCTCCTATGCTTCGGTGGTATGGATACTCATTCTCCTTTTCCCGGCTTTCTGTATCCGCATTTTTTCCGGAGATCCCGAAACCATCCGTATAGGAACACATTGTCTTCGGCTTTATCTTCTGGCCTTTATATTCCAGATGGGACAGTTCTGCGGACAATCAGTTTTCTCTGCTCTCGGACAGTCGAAGAAGGCCATTTTCTTCTCAACTCTCAGGAAGATCATCATTATCCTTCCGCTGACCCTGATACTTCCGCTTTACATGGGTGTCGACGGTGTCTTCGCTGCCGAGCCCATCTCCAACATAATAGGCGGCGTGGCAGCTTTCAGCACCATGCTGATAACAGTTTACCGTAGACTTCCGAAGAATGATGGGGAAGAAGCTCATCTGTAATAAAAAACAGCAAGCCGGCCCGGGGAAACCCTCCTGCGCCGGCTTGCTGTTTTTTTATCATTCTATCCGTCCTTTGATTCCTGATTCTTTTAATGCCTTGAGAAATGTCTCTCTGTTAAGTCCCGCAATGAGCTCCTCTGGGAAGTGAACCTCCTCAAGAAGAACTCTCGTCTTTTCGAAGTGACCAATGAGATTTGAGATATGCGCATCTGTAGCAATGGAAATCTTACATCCCTTCTCGGCACAGATCTCAAGAAGTTCTTTACAGCGGCTTCTGGTTATACTGTCTTCAACCTCACCACCAAAATCCAGGCTGTGTTCATTGACCTCCAAAAGCTTGTTGAGGCTCTTTGCAGCATCAACAATTGCCCTGTAATCAACGTCCAGACCGGTCCTGCCAAGGTGTCCGAGGATGAATACCTTCTCATTGCTGAGAGCTTTTATGTACATATCTGTGAGCTGTGTTCTGGTAGCCCCTTTTGTAAATGCTTTTCCATGAACGCTGGCGATCACGTAATCCATTTTTCTGGTGACCAGCTCAAAGAGAGTTGTGGGCCTTATGGGGTCACCGACGATATTCCTGTCGATGTTGATGTCTTCTCCGAAAAGTCCTCCCTCCAGATTAACTATATCCGCTTCGCAGCCGCAGAGAAGTGTCACGCCCATCCATTCCTTTGGCCAGATAGTTGGCGCAGTGGAAAGGTACTGATAGTTTTTAAGGTCTTTATATTCAGGCCAGAGCATGTCTGAAAAATGATCTGTTGAGGCAAGGAGCTCCAATCCGTTTTCTGATGCCTCAATAACGTTTTCTTTTATAGTAGAGTATGCATGTCTGCTGTAAAAGGTATGTGTATGTGTGTCACATTTTATATCATACATGATGAACCTCCGGATAAAGAAACATATAACACAGGCAAAAAAAGCTGCCGAAAAAATTTCGCTATTCTTACCCGCTGCGTAAGTCCTGTACAAAACTGCTGTAAAAACACTTATTCATACAAGAGGGTAACAGCGAAAATACTGTATAAAATTTAGTTGCAATAATACCACATATGTAATAAATTTCAAAAGCAAACACGATAAATAAAATGTGACAATCGTGTTTAAACAGTAAGTATGATTGATTATGGAGCTGTAAGATGAACCTCCGATAACATATCCTGAGGTGAAGCTTACATTTCCCGGCTTATAACAGAAAGAGAAAAATATGAGTGAATCACTGGTTTCAAAAGGTAAAATTATTCTGAAAAAAGGCGAAGGCCGTACCATCAAAGCCGGCGGAGCCTGGATCTATGATAATGAAATCGACAAGTATGAGGGAGAATATGAGAACGGAGACATAATAACTGTGTCTGATTTTGATGGATTCTTCATGGGATACGGTTTTATAAATCATAATTCCAAAATAAGGGTCCGCATGCTTTCCAGATGGAGAAAAGATCCCATCGACAGGGAGTTCCTTCGTGAGAGAGTCAGGGAGGCCTGGGAATACCGTAAAACCGTAGTGGATACAAGTTCCTGCCGCATCATCTTCGGAGAGGCAGACTGGCTTCCGGGTCTTACCGTTGACAAGTATGAGGACGTGCTGGTAGTTGAGTCTCTTGCCCTAGGAATCGATAAACTGAAGAACATGATACTTGAGGATCTCAGGGAAATCCTTAAGGAGGACGGCATCAGCATCAGAGGAATCTACGAGAGATCGGATGCGCCGGTAAGAAAGAAAGAGGGTATGGAGCAGTATAAGGGCTTCATAGGTCCTGAGTTCGATACCAATGTTCTCATAACAGAGAATGGTGTCAAGTACATGGTGGATGTTGTAAACGGACAGAAGACAGGCTTTTTCCTGGATCAGAAGTATAACCGTCTTTCCATACAGAAGCTTTGCAAAGGCAAGAAGGTACTGGACTGTTTCACACACATGGGAACATTTGCCCTCAATGCAGGTATAGCAGGAGCGGCATCCGTAGAAGGTCTTGACATTTCCGAGCTTGCAGTGCAGCAGGCCACTGCCAATGCTGAGAGGAACGGCCTCTCGGATACGGTTCATTTCCGTACGGCAGATGTGCTGGATGAGCTTCCGAAGCTCAACAAACAGGGCGAGAAATATGATGTGGTAATCCTTGATCCTCCCGCATTTACAAAATCAAGAGAGGCTACAAAGGCTGCCATCAGAGGTTACCGTGAGATAAACATGCAGGGCATAAAACTGGTGAAGGATGGCGGCTATCTTGCCACATGCAGCTGCAGCCATTTCATGACACCGGAGCTCTTCACAAAAACCATTGCAGAAGCTGCAAATTCTGTTCACCGTCGTCTCCGTCAGGTGGAGTACCGTACCCAGTGTTCGGATCACCCTATACTCTGGGCGAAAGACGAGAACAGCTATTATTTAAAATTCTATATCTTCCAGGTTTGTGACGAGAAGTAATCAAATAAAAGGTCCCGCAGTTTTCCAATTTGAAATCTGCGGGACCTTTTTTATAAATCCTGTTTTATGCTTCTTCGGCAGCCTTAAGATGCTGTGTATCCTGAATTTCCATGATCATGTCAACACGATTTCCGTGACGTCCGCCCTCAAACTTCGCATTTATCCATGCATCAACGATCTGCTTTGCAGTCTCTATTCCTATAACTCTTGCACCGAAGCATATAACATTGGAATTGTTATGACGCTTGCTCATCTCTGCAGAATACGGCTCACTGCAGCAGCATGCACGCACACCATCCACCTTGTTGCAGGCAAGACTGATACCTACACCGGTTCCGCAGATTGCGATACCACCATCAACCTTTCCCTCTGCTACCATCTTACCTACACGATAGCCTGAAATCGGATAGTTAAAGCTGTCTGTTGAATTGGTTCCCACGTCAACAATCTCGATACCCTTTTCTTCAAGGTACTGCTTGATCTCATTCTTCATGTCTACTGCTGCATGATCATTTCCAATAACTAATTTCATCATTCTTCTCCTATTATTGAATATTGAGAACCGCTTTTTCATCACTACAGGCGGTCTTTGCGCCAACAATTTGACAAAAAATTATCAGTGCCGTAAATGGTGGCTTTTCCGGATATTGTTAAATAATAATCAATATCACTTCCATTTCGCATGAAGTATATCACATTTTTTACAAAAGCGGGATAAACGTATTAAATGAACAATATCAAAATATATCAATT
>DFGZ01000291.1 GCA_002371295.1 Oribacterium sp. UBA3737
AGTTATTTTATTAAAGGATGTAAAGTCTCTTGGAAAGAAGGGAGACATTGTTGAAGTATCTGAGGGATATGGAAGAAATTTCATCATTCCTTCAAAGACCGGTGTAATTGCGGATAACAAGAATCTGAATACATTAAAGCTTCAGAAGCAGAATGAAGATAAGATCGCGGCTGAAAAGCTTGCGGAAGCTCAGGCTCTTAAGGAGAAGATCGAGCAGATAAAGCTGACTGTTACCGTTAAGTGCGGTAAGGACGGAAGAACCTTCGGATCTGTATCAACCAAGGAGGTTCAGGAGGCTCTTAAGAGTCAGTCCGGAATCAATGTTGACAAGAAGAAGTTTTCCGTTGATGTACCTATGAAGAATCTCGGCGGCTATGATGTTAATGTCAGACTTCATAAGGATGTGACTGCCGTACTTCATGTTTCGGTGATCAGCGCCTGATGTAATTTCGATATGTTTAAATCAAAGGTTCCCCAAAAGGGAACCGATTTCATTTTATTTGGAGCAAGGAAGAAACAATGGCAGAAATGAATGAAAATATTCTGACCAGGATAGTACCGCATAGTCAGGAAGCCGAGCAGAGCGTCATAGGTGCCATGCTCAGAGACAAGGAGGCTGTCTCCACAGCTGCTGAGATACTCATTCCTGATGATTTCTATCAGAAGCAGTACAGCCTGATGTTCGATGCCATGCAGGATCTGTACAATCATGATCAGCCTGTAGACATTGTCACACTGTCGGAGAAATTAAAAAGCAATAATGTTCCTCCAGAGGTCTATGACATTTCTGTTATACGTGACATAGTGGTATCTGTTGCGACAAGTGCCAATGTAAGATCCCACTGTAATATCGTAAAAGAGAAGGCGATACTGAGGAGACTAATAAAGGTCAACGAGGATATTGCAAATATGTGCTATGCCGGGGAAGAGGAAGTAGATGATATCTTGGGACAGACTGAACAAAAGATATTTAAGCTCCTTGAGACCAGAAACACCGGTGAATCAGAATCCATCGCAACAGTAGCCCTTAAGGTTCTTGACAATATCCAGGAGGCAGCCAAGAACGGAGGTCAGGTAACAGGAGTATCCACAGGATTTTATGATCTGGATTACAAGACAGCCGGACTTCAAAAATCGGATCTAATTCTGGTGGCTGCCCGACCTTCCATGGGTAAGACTGCATTTGTCCTTAATATTCTTGATACAGTCGGTGTACGTCAGCACAAACCCTGTATGATCTTTTCTCTGGAGATGTCAAGGGAGCAGCTTGTTAACCGTATGCTTTCCATGGAATCTCTTGTGGATGCTGATAAGTTAAGAAAGGGATCCCTTACCGATGAAGACTGGGGTGAGCTTATAAATGCTGTGGATAAAGTCTCAGATGCCAATATCATCATTGATGATACACCGGGTATAACAGTTACAGAGATGCGTTCCAAGTGCAGAAAGGTCAAACTTGAGAAGGGACTTGATCTAATAGTTATCGATTACCTTCAGCTTATGTCAGGTTCAGGAAGAGGCAGTGACAGCCGTCAGCAGGAGATTTCTGAAATTTCCAGATCTCTGAAGGCCATCGCCAGAGAGATGCAGTGTCCGGTTCTCGCACTTTCACAGCTTTCCAGAGCCTGTGAACAGAGACCAGATCACAGACCTATGCTCTCGGATCTTCGTGAATCCGGTGCCATCGAGCAGGATGCAGATATAGTTATGTTCCTGTACAGAGACGATTACTACAATAAGGACACGGAACATCCTAATGAAGCTGAGGTAATCATAGCCAAGCAGAGAAACGGTCCTATAGGTACGGTCACATTGTTGTGGCAGCCGCAGTACACCAGATTTGTAAATCAGGATCATTCTGGCAGAGACAGAGCTTATCAGGGCTGATTTAATGTCGAAACAATATATGAGAGGTAAAGGTTCTGAAAGGAATCTGATATCAGTACAGAAATTAAACTTTTATAAAATATACTTCATGGGTTTGCATTTTATAATGCTATAATATATTATCTGTGATTATATAAAGGAGGAGCCATTATGAAAATAGAAAGAATAGATGACAACTCCATCAGGTGTACATTAACAAGCTTGGATCTTAGTTCAAGAAATATCAATCTGCGTGATATGACTTATGGTTCTGAAGCAGCGAAGCGTCTTTTTACAGAGATGATGCAGAAGGCTCAGAGCGAAGTTGGGTTCATTGCAGATAACGGACCGTTGATGATAGAGGCTGTACCGCTTCAGGGCGGTTCCATACAGCTTGTTATATCCAAAGTTGACGATCCTGAAGAGCTGGATACACGTTTCTCCAAGTTCGCGCAATCCGGTTCATCTCAGAGCAGCTGGATATCTCAGCTCGCAAGTGAGATTCTTGAAGGAGCCCAAGATATTATAAAGGAAATGAAGGATGCCGGAAGTCATGAAAGATCCGGTATAGTTGGAAGCGGTTCTCCGGATACTGCTGACAGCCTTGACAATTCCGATATAAATACAAATGATGAAGGTAAGAATCCTGCAGGTAAGGGTGAATATGTGGTCAAGTCCTATGTTTTCAAGACGCTTGATCGTGTTATGGCTGCATCTCAGGCTGTGGGAGAGATTTATACAGGTGAGAATACACTGTATAAGGATAATAAAGAAGGTAATTTCTATCTTGTACTTCATGCAGGAGAGGACGAGGCAGCTGCCCTGAACAGAGCTTCCAACCTGTTAAATGAGTTTGGAAGAAAGCTTAAGGACAATGAACTCTATGAGGCCTACTTCAGAGAGCATTATGATGTGATAATCGAATCTGATGCCATGCAGAAGTTAAGAAGTATTTGATGTAAATTAGAACGGTTTTGTGTTATAACTTTGTAAGACAGAAAACCGGATTCGGAAAAAATGTGAGGAGATTGGACAATTATGGTTACAGTAACAAAGGATATGAAAATCGGAGACCTGCTCCAGTTAAATGAGATGGTGGCACCTTTCCTTATGCAAAATGGTATGGGCTGCATTTACTGCCCGTCTTCCATTGCAGAATCACTTGAAGAGGCCTGCATGGTACACGGAATAGACAGTGATATGCTTACAGCAGATCTCAATGACATACTTCGTGAGTACGAGGAGTGTCAGAACGGCAAGGTTGAAGAACTTGCAGAGTAATTATTAATCAGAACGGAAATGGGTTTTGATTAAGAAGTAAACTTATAACATAAAAGACTTCGCGAGATGATATGTCATTGATTGATCATCTTCAGCGAAGTCTTTTTTTATTTGTGATAAGACTGTAAGGTGAATGTCCTGATTGCATGAACATGCACAAAAAGCCAATGCGGAATAAGGCAGGGTACGTGCTCCCTGAGGGTATTATTGATTTTATGAGTCTCAATGTGATTTCATGGAAAGACCGCCACTGAGCAGCTCGCCGGTTATGTTCGCAAGTTCATGAGGGGTCTCATTCATGCCGCTGGAAAACCAGTATTGCAGCAGGCTTATACAGCCTCCTACCACGAAGGCGTAGTAGCTGTCGAACTGGTTAATGCCCTGCTTACGGACTATGATGGACCAGTCGGTGAGACATTTTTCTCTCACAAGCTCTTTTAATCTGTTCAGGAACTTGATATCGCCGTTCTCACCTATCAGGATTCTGACAAAGTTGGCATTATCCTTACATAAGTTATATACACTTTCAAAAATGCGTGTGGGATCATTGGAAACTGTGTTCTCATCAAACTCGCTTATAGTTTCATGAAGCTCAGCCAGCAGATCGTTCTCGGATTGTTCCAGCAGATCAAAAACGTCTTTGTAGTGAAGGTAAAATGTTCCGCGGTTAACATCCGCAAGATCTGTAAGCTCACGAACGGATATATCCTTTACTCTCTTGTTTTCCATAAGTTTAGCCAAAGCAGCTTTTAATGCTGACTGGGTCTTTCTGATCCTTCGATCCATGGTATCGGAGTTTTTTTTAGGAACTGTCATAACACTGACCTCTCTGATAATAAAAAAATATAAAAAATAAGCAAGAATACACTGAAAGCAATATAATAATGAACATAAAGACATAACATGTTCAAAAACAAACTAAATGATGAAAATTGATTATTGCCAATTGCACAACTTACTTCTAAAATGAAGATATCACATAAATAGACAAGTGTCAATAAACAGAAAAATGTTTGCAAACAAACTGATTTCAATTATGGTACAATATGTGTGATAGCATTATATATAGATTATAGGGTTATCAGAGGGACCTGATGTATGGATTTATTTAAGCGGAAAAAGAATGAGACTTCCCCAAAGACTGAAGAAGGGGGAGATGCTATTAAAATAGCCAAAAGAGGAAATGTTGCGGACTTTATTGTTGACCATAATAAGGGAATCCGAAATATTGTCCTTGTTCTGGTGGTGGTGTTCGCCATCTGCTATCCTTTTGTTTCGGTAAATTATGATCTCACAAAGTATCTGCCGAATGACGTGGATTCAAAAATTGCCATAAACAAAATGAGAGAGGTATTCGGATATCCGGGAACCGGAAGACTCATGTTGAAGGATGTTACTTTATACGAGGCAAAGCAGTATAAGAATCAGATTGAAAATATAGATGGAGTGGATCAGGTGGTATGGTGTGATACCACAACACAGGTTTACGGTTCATCGGAATTTATCGATTATGATAAAATCGATGATTATTATGATGACGGATATGCTGTCATGGATATCACCTTTGTTGAGGGTGATACATCAAAGCGGACTCACAGGGCAATAAGCGATATAGACAAGCTTATAGAGGGAAGGGGTTCTCTTGTGGGTATGTCTCCGACCAATAAATTCATAGAAGAAAATGTTAAGACGGAGATGGCTCAAATAATGGTCATCGTTGTTATCCTGATCTTTTTCATTCTTCTCTTCACAACCACATCATGGTTTGAACCGATTCTTTTCCTTACGGTCATAGGCTGTGCCATAGTCATAAACAAGGGCTCAAATATCTTTCTTGGAGAGATTTCATATATCACCAACAATATCAGCGATATACTGCAGCTTGCAACCTCCATGGACTATTCGGTTTTTCTTCTCCATGCTTATGAGCGGCAGAGAGAGGCCGGATTAAATAAGGAAGAAGCACTGAAGGTGGGACTCATGGGTACAATAACCACTATTCTTGCATCTTCACTTACAACCTTTTTCGGATTCATCGTTCTTGTGTTCATGAGATTCAGCATAGGATGGGATATGGGTATAGTTATGTCAAAGGGTATAATCTGCTCTTTGTTCATGGTTATTTTCCTTATGCCCTCACTTCTCCTGAGCTGGTCGGATAAAATCGACAGAATGAAGCATAAGCCGTTTTTACCAAGCTTCCATGGTCTCAGTATCATCGTTAATAAGATAAGCCCGGTGCTCCTGGTGATATCACTTTTGATCGCAGGACCTGTATATATTGCCCAGGGTATGAATGACTTTAAATACGGCCCCGATGCTACAGGAGCAGGACCGGGAACATCAATGTATGAGAACTCTGTGGAGATAGATGAAAAGTTCGGACGTTCAAATCTTCTTGTGGCTATTTTTCCGGATACAGACCGGTTAAAAGAAAAGGAACTCTGTGACAAACTTAAGGATCTTGAGTACGTTAAGAAGGTAATGGGAATGGAATCCTACCTTCCGGAGGGTATGCCGGAGAGTTTTCTTCCGGGTTCTGTTACAGAACTTTTCCATAAGGATGGTTATGCCAGACTGCTTGTTTATATAAAAACAAAGCCGGAGTCGACAACGGGATTTAAATACAGTAATGAGGTCTCGGATATCATAAACAGCTACTATCCGGGAGAGGCATATATAACCGGAAATACTCCGACTACTATGGATATGGAAGCAGTTCTTATTCCTGATTACAATCTGGTAAATGCATTGGCAATGCTCAGCATATTTTTAGTAGTTGCAATTTCGTTCAAGTCTGTGGTCATGCCTGTAGTTGCCATGGTTCCTATCATGATGGCAATTTATGTAAATATGTCCATACCCTACCTTTCTGGAAGTGAGATAATATTTATCGCCTACGCCGTGGTGTCATGTATACAGCTGGGCTCCACAATTGACTATGCTATTTCTTCCACAGAAAGCTACCTGCAGTCAAGAGGCAGGGAGCCGGATAAAAGAATTGCAGCCGAAATGATGACGGAACTCAGTTTTCCATCCATACTTACCTCAGGTATCATCCTCATCGTATGCGGATATGCCATAAGTATAAAATCATCAATTCCGGCTATAGGTCAGGTCGGACATCTGGTAGGAAGAGGAGCTATTTTCTCTGTTATATTTGTTACCTGCCTTATGCCTGCCCTGTTGAAAATTGCGGACAGACTTATAACGGGAACATTTGCTTCCAGACATGAAAGACGTAAGAGGATGCTGAAAGAATTTAAAGAGTATCTGCACAACAAGAGAACAATGCGAAATGCTGAAAAGAATAAATACAGAGAAGTCGATGACATTACTGAAGAGATGAACAGACAGAGCAGAAAAAATGATTATATGGAAGAGGAGTGAAGACAATGAGAAAGCATTTGACCGGAAAGAAGGTTAAAAGAACTGCAGCTTATGCTGCGCTTTTGAGCTGTCTTTCAACTAACATACTATTTGCACCCATGACTGCATACGCAGGAAAAGCCAGTGTGGAAGTAGATGAGACCATGTATCTTAATCTTGACTACTATGGCACAGTGAATAAGGCCAATGTGGTTAAAGGCATAAATTTTAACGGAGTTGAAAGTTATACGGATTTTGGTGATTATATAAGCATTACCAATATGTCAGACGGACAGAAACCGGATTTCAGTAAAGGTTCGGTGACATGGCAGAAGTATAACGCCGGGAAATTTTACTTTGAAGGCACATTGAAACCTGAATCGGTTGAAGTGCCCTGGAAGTTCGATATCACCTACAAGCTTAACGGCGTCGTTACGGATGCGGATAAGATAGCAGGACAGTCGGGTCTTGTGGAAATGGATATTGATGCGTATCCCAACGACAAGGTATCGGATTATATGAAAAACAATATGATGCTGATAGTAGCGGTTCCTGTGGATGTGCAGAAATGTTATTCCGTTGACGCACCGGATTCACAGACAGCGACCCTCGGTCAGTACACCGGCATTGTTTTTGAGGCGCTTCCGGGCAAAGAGGGGCATTTCGTCATAAGGCTCGGTACGGAAAAATTTGAGACAGTGGGTGCAATCTTTATGATGAGCCCCGGAACTGTTGGGGATCTTTCAAAGATAAAAGAAATAAAAGAGATAAAAGATGATTTCAGAGATGATACCAATGCTATCATGGATGATTTCGATGATGTACTGGATGGGGTAACCAATGTTCAGACACAGCTTGATCTCACAAACAGGATGCTTGAAAGCCTGCAGTCCGGAAAGGATAAGATCCATAACAATGCACAGGTGATCTTCAACGGAAACGATGTGGCTATACAGGATCTTAGGGATCTTCAGAGTACACTGGAACCGGTAAATGAGGATCTGAAGACCACACAGTGGATGGTATATGATATCAATTCCAATCTCAATAATCTGGACAAGGACCTCATGGATGCCAGCTCAAAGATGAGTACTCTGAACAAGAGATTAAAGCAGCTCGGTTCCTCCATGAGCGGAACAAGTATCTCAAATCTGGATATTGATGATCTTACGAATGATGCAAAGGATGCTGTTGACAGTCTGAACGATGTGGTGACAGGAATAAACACCGCCACAAATAAAGCTACAGGAAAGTCAAACAGAAGCAGGATTAAGGCAAGTGCATCCGAGATAATTACAGATGCTTCTCTTGACAATACAGCAAATATAAAGGGTATAGATCAGCTCAGCAGCAGTGAAAAAGGTCTCATATCCGCTGTTTCCGAAGAGATGGGTGACAGTGTTTCCGAAATAAGCTCCGGAAGTCTTGCGGCAATACTCGCGGTGGCAAATTCCGGCAATAGTGTCATAAGCGCTGATTCGGATCAGGTTAAGGCAAAATATATTGCATATGTGAGTGAGCATGGAAATGAACTTGCAAAGCTTCAGCAGGATGGTGAAACTGCCGAGACACAGGCAGCGGCCATAAATGCAGCACTGGAGAGCGCTGCTGTAAAGTTAGCTTCAGAAACAGATGAAAATGAGAAAGCAAAGTTAAATAAAGCTATAGCAGAGTATAAAGCTCAGCTCGAGTATATTAAGGCGGCCACCACTGAGGCACTGGAAGCTGAAGGTAAAAAGGCGGCCTCTTCCGGAGTTGATTTTGAAAAGGTTCAGGTTTACGCGAAGGTAATGCAAAGCGGAGCAGGAGAGCAGGCAGTAAAGGCCGGAAATTATTCGGACTCACTTAATTCGCTTAATTCACTTAAGAAGAATACAAAATCGCTGGTAAACGAGACAATAGCTACAGATGATGAGGTAAATCAGCTTGCTGACAATCTTCATTCCCTGACAGATGCCATCATAAACCTTCAGAATGAAAATGGAGACCTTTTCTCATCCGATGAGACACAGAATCTTATAGATTCCATCAATAATGTTATTTCGGATCTTGAGGATATCATGGATGACGGAGGTGCTGTAGCATTTCAGGCGGCAAGAACCATGAATACCGTTCGAGCCACCATTGCAGATATCGATGGACTCGTCGGAATCATGAATGCTTATTACGAGGATGTACAGAAAACCTTTGAGGATTCCGAGAATGTCATAATGCAGATGGAGAAGACAGCTCATGATGCAGCTTCTGCACTCCAGAATGTAAATAATGTACTTCGTTCCGCAGAGCCGGATCTAAGTGCTGCAGCAGATGCGGGAATTGAAGCAGGCCGTCAGGCTGTGGAAAACACAAAGGATATTGTGGATAGTACAAAGCATTTAAAGACTACCGGAAGAAAACTGAGAGACACTATCAACAATAAGCTGGATGAAGAGGAAGCAGACAACAATTTCCTTAATATGGATCCTGATGCTCCAAAGGTATCCCTTACAAGTACAAACAATCAGGAGCCCACATCCATATCCATCGTATGCCGTTCCGAGGAAATCTCAGTGGATGATCCCAAGGCGAAGATTCTGGACAGTGAGATACCTGATCCGGCTACGACACTTCTTGATAGGATAAAGGCAGTATTTGTAAAATTATGGGAAGGAATATGTTCGGTTTTCGGAATAGGATAAGGAGGGCAAGATGAAGAAGGCTTTAGTAAAGGCTGCTGTTTTGTGCAGCACCGTAAGCATTTGTACGGCTGTGCCTGCATTTGCAATGGTTAAGAATATTGAGATCAATGCTGTTCTTGATTCTGTTTCAGAGCCGGATGCGGGAATCTGCTTTTTTCCGGAGTATGAAGTCAGTGAAGAAGATGACATTGACACAGTAATAGTTGCAGATGCAAAAAGCATCAAGGACAACAATCCCACGATTCCATCCACCATCAATGTGACCATAAGCAGCAGCTCTGGAGCCTTGGATGATGATCTGAAAATCACCGGAACAGGCATAAGGACCACCTATGTGGATGTTGTATCTGTGGATAATACGGAAGCTTCCGGAAGACTTCTGGTTTATCCCCTTTATGAGCTTACAGCTCCGGAGAATGTGGTGATCGATACCGCAAATTCACAGGTCAGATGGGATGAGGTGAAGTATGCGGGAAAGTATGAGGTGGTAGTAACTTATCCTGATAAGAACGGTAATGAAAAAACCAGTCACCATACCACGTCCAAGACTTACTTAAATATAAGTAATGCTCTCAGTAATGCCTATAACGGTCAGGTCGGTGTAGCTGTCAGGGCCATACCTACTGATGAGCAGGGATATCTGGATGCAGTTATCGACGCTTCAGGAAAAGCAGTATGGACAGGGATGGATGTATCCTTAGCAAATGAGTATGAAGTACGGGTCAGCTATTCAGACGCAAACGGCAGGAAGATCACAAAAAAATATCGTACTTCTGAAACCAGTCATGACGTATCGGGATATATTAATTCCGCTCAGGCAGGTACCCTCAAGGTCACTGTCCGTGCCATACCAAAGAGGAATGACGCCAAGTATTACAATATAGCTATTTCCGACTGGGCAAATGTGGGAAATTATACAGCGGACACCAGTGATTATGATGTGGATGATAAATGGGATTTTCTGAGTGATTACAAGTCCACTGTTGATGGCAATTTTGCAACCAATGTAAAGAGTAACGGAACATATAACAGTGTATCCGCAGGATCACTGGGATCCGGAGATGCCAATGCATACTGGAAAAGGACTGCATATAAGTGGCAGTATATCGCAGATGGAGTCCCGTATAATCAGGGATGGAAGAAGATAAATGACAGCTGGTATTATTTTGATACCGACAGTTATATGCATACAGGATGGCTTGAGCTGAACGGTGCCTGGTACTATCTTGAGTCAAAGGTGGGAGCCGGTGCGGGAGTCATGTGCACAGGAACCAGAGATATAAACGGAAAGACTTATATTTTCGGAAACGACGGTGTGTGCATTAACCACTGAGGATATAATATGATGACATGGTGCTTTGATGAGATATATCATCGGGCACCATGTTTTTTTATTCACGATAAGGCTGTCACGCGGGCATCGTGCTTGCACGAGTGCACATGGGACAGCCAACGTGGAAACGAGTAGGGTGCTCTCCCTTACTCGATAAGTCTGCATAAGAAGTTGCAGCTCTTCTGAGAGACATCCGGTAACAGAATTTCAGACATAATTATTCATTATATAAATAATGTTAACAATTATATAATTAAAAGATATACTAATATGACCAGATATGAAAAGAGGAAGGGCAATGGAGTCGAAGGTTATGAATAGTGATAATAAGCATTGGTTTTTGAAAGGACTTAAGCACGGAGTTCCCATAGCAGCCGGATATTTTGCCGTATCCTTTGCCCTTGGATTTACTGCCGGCAATGCGGGGCTTACGGTATTCCAGGCTACTCTTGCCAGCCTTCTATGCAATGCTTCCGCCGGAGAATATGCCGGTTTTACTGTTATAGCTTCGAAGGCCGGATACCTGACTATGGCAGTTATTACTGCTATCGTCAATGCAAGATATCTTCTTATGTCAGCGGCTCTGTCTCAAAAGCTTCCGGAAGATACAAAGCTTCCGCACAGATTGCTGGTAGGCTTCTGGATAACAGATGAGATTTTCGGTGCATCTGTCATGGTTCAGGGAAAGCTCAATCCATTTTACAATTACGGTCTTGCTGTTTGTTCCCTAAGCTTCTGGGCCCTTGGTACAGGATCGGGAGTTATAGTGGGTAATATCGTTCCTCCGGATATAGTAAGTGCACTGGGAGTTCTTCTATATGGTATGTTTCTTGCCATAATCATTCCTCCCGCAAGGAAAAATGTCATTGTGAGGATACTTGTATTTTTCTCTATGGCCGCAAGCTTCATATGTTCAAAGCTGCCTTTTATTTCCGGGTTAAGTGACGGAACAAGAATAATCATTCTTACTGTGGTTATTTCCGGTGCGGCAGCAGTGCTTTTCCCCATAAGAAATAAGGATAATATGAAACTCAAAAAGAATCTTGAGAAGGAGCAGGCCGATAATCCGGATAAGAAGGAAGAGGCTGAGAGAACCTTTTCAGATGCTGACATGAAGGAGGCAAAAAATGCATAATAATTATGTTTACATTCTGGTCATGTTCGCGGTGTCCTTTTTGATACGAGTTCTTCCACTGACCCTGATCAGAAAAGAAATAAAGAATGATACTATAAGATCCTTTTTATATTATGTTCCGTATGTTACACTTGCGGTTATGACATTTCCCGCTATTATGCATGCCACAGCGGAACCCATGGCCGGTCTTGCTGCTCTTATAATAGGTATTATCGTGGCCTGGTTCGGCGGAGGACTTTTTCCTACAGCTATAGTATGCAGTCTTACGGTTTTTGTCCTTGAACATTTTATCTGATTTGATGTATTAAGCGGAGGAGTATGGCAGAAGAGATACAAAAAGATATTAAAAAGGGAAGAGATGCAGGGATAGATTTTATAAGAGTGGTCGCCTGTCTTGTTGTTATAGGTACACATGTGGATGTGATGGGGACAGGAGACGGTACCAAGCTGTTTTTAAGACTGCTTTTCGCAGATGGAGTGACCTTGTTCTTTATTCTCAGCGGATTCTTCTTTTTCAGGAAAGGGTTCATAATTACATTAAAACGGGCCTTATCAAGTATAGTTTTACCCGGAATCCTGGTCATGCTTATGAGCTACCAGTTTTCTCCTTTTATAAGGGGAGAGAAGAACCTGATATATTGTTTCAGCCATCTGAATTTTGATATATATGGGTTTATGACAGACCTCTTTTCCTGGGGCGGAAATATACGTGAAAGTATGGCTGCTCACCTCTGGTATATCTTTACCTATCTTCAGCTGGTTCTGGCCTACCCCCTGTTAAAACCCTTATACACAAAAAGTGTGTACAGCACGGATGCCGGTGTGGATAAAAGTTTTTCGGAGAAGCTGAAAAAAGATTCTTCAGGAGAAAAACAGGATATACAGGCGGTTTTGCAAGGTGGACAAAGGGGTGAGGTTCCAAAAAGCAGCAAAAGATATAACACTATATATAATAGGGTCTACAGAGAAGACTGTTTCCGGAAATACAGGTGGTTCATCATAGGATTTATATTTTTTAATCAGATTCTGATGGATCTTAATATGACAGGTCTTATCAGTTTTTCGCCTGTGCAGATATCGCCCTTCATGCTGTATACGGCACCGGCCATGCTTCTTATGATAGGGGCAGAGATTAAAAAACTGAGAGATTGTTTTGTCAAGCCGGAGATGGCAGAAATAAAGAACCGGATAAGGCTCATATCACTTATAGTACTGATAGTGACCTTTGCATTGAGATTTTTCCTGCAGCAGCAGGTTTTCATACTAAACAGTTCGCAGGATTTTTACCTATACTGGAATTGTGCCTTTGCCACAGTCCAGAGTACTGCTTTCGTCGTTTTTGTTCTGAGCTTTAATTATGAGAACAATAAGCCGGTGAACTTTATAGCAGGAGCAGGAAAATATACATTCTGGATATATCTTCTTCACTATGGTATTTACTATACCATCTTCTTCAGAAAGGGACCGGACTGGAGTTTTGGCATCATAGACCTTACAAACGGTTATGATACCCTGGGAAAAGAAGTACTCCATTTACTGATAAGGATACCTACAGTATTTTTACTGTCTCTTCTGGCAAGTTACAGCATTGAAAAAATAAAAAGCTTTGCAGGCAAAATAATGAAAGTAAGATATAACAAAACCTGACAGAGATCATCTGTGTCCCCTAAGGCCCGGATTCGTTTCCGGCTTAGGGGATATTCTTTGTTCTCCGTCAGGTTTTTAGTTTGTTGTAAATATCACGTTTTGAAACGCCACGATCCTTGGCAACAGCCTTCATTGCGTCCTTTTCTGTAAACCCCTGTTTTAGATAATGCTCCATATGTTCTTCCAGAGGCATGTCGTTCCAGTTCGCCACTACTTCTGCGGCGATGTCGGAAGGATCACGTCCTTCTATGACAAGAACATACTCACCTCTTGGTTCCTCGTTTTCATATCTGGCAACTGCTTCTCCGATGGTGGTTCGAACAGCTTCCTCATGCTTTTTTGTCAGTTCACGACATAAGGAGATACGGCGGTCATCGCCAAGAGTCTTTGCCAGATCTTTTAATGTAGCCTTCAGCTTGTGAGGAGCTTCATAAAGAATCATGGTTCGGGTCTCGGTACGGAGTTCCTCCAGTATTCTTGCCCTTTCTTTTTTATCTGCCTTTTCTGTAGGAAGAAAGGCTTCAAATGCAAATCTTCTGGTAGAGAGGGCGGATATGGTCAATGCCGTGATCGCTGCAGCAGGACCGGGGAGTGACGTTATGGTGATGCCGGCTTCGGCAGCCTGGCGGACCAGTTCTTCTCCCGGGTCTGAGATACAGGGGGTTCCGGCATCGGTGATTATAGCGACATTCTTTCCGTTTAACATGTCACTTACGAGCGCCTTGGCTTTATCGTATTTGTTGAACTCATGATATGCGGTCATGGGTGTATGAATATCGAAGTGATTTAAAAGCTTTATGGAATTTCTGGTATCTTCTGCGGCGATAATGTCTACGGATTTCAGACAGTTTATGACCCTGAAGGTGGTGTCCTCCAGATTTCCTATGGGTGTTGCACACACATACAGTGTTCCTGACATTTTATTCTCCTCTTTAATGACGATAATATGAGTGTTTTGTTAAGCATAGCATATAAACTAGGATTTTTTTGCGTAAAGATTAAGATTTACGCACTGTACTTGAAATTGCAATGAAGCTTTGATATATTACAGTCTGTATTTTTTGAGAGGCTCGAGAGGGTCTTTCATTTTATATTACAAGGATATATATTGACTTTTACAGAGTTAATTTGAGGAGATTTTTTATGAAGAAGTTCATTGCTATGATTATGATTGCAGCTACTATGCTTGCTGTTGCCGGTTGTGGCAGTAAGGCAAAGAATGATAAAGAATCAGCAAAGACAGAGACAGCACCGGATGGCAGCATCATTCAGGAGACTACAATGGAAGAGACAAATCCTGAAAACGGCCTTCCTCTTTCAAAGCAGCCGGATCCCAATGCACCTGTTGTTGATACAGTAGTTGTTTATGCTATAGTCAATGATAAGATGTCACAGGTTATGGATTCTGTGGATGAGCTTACGGATCAGTCACTTCTTGACAAGCTTATCGAGCTTGGAACAGTAGGATCTAAAACAAAGCTTGTAAGCTTTGAGGAAGAGGAGACAGGCGAGACTCAGGCAGCAGGTCCCGGAGCAGACGCATCAACTGTTTCCATCAAGAAGGGCACACTTGTGCTCAGCGATTTCTCAGCAGGCGACGGACTTGATGAGGAAACCGCAAAGAAGGCAGTTGCAGACACATTTGCACTCAACTTTGAGCTTTCAGGCTGTGATATTACAATTCAGTAAATTCAGTTCATATTATGGAGCAGGATATCCTAAAGGGGAGGTCCTGCTCCTTTCGCATTTCTTTGAATGTGCATGATACAGTCCCTGCTGTCCG
>DFGZ01000212.1 GCA_002371295.1 Oribacterium sp. UBA3737
GAACCTGCATAAACAGCGGGTTTCCGGAGATTTGAGTGTGTGAAATTATTTCTGTAAATAAGATTTCCTAAGATAATTAACGAGTCAAACAATGGCATATACGCTGATGTTTGACTCGTTTTGACTATATATGATACTATTCTCTTAGTCAAGATTAATGTTATGAGAGTTTAACATAGATAGAGGGAGAATGATATGGCTATAAATGGAGTAAATGAAAAAGACTGGAAGCTTTTTAGAAAAATGCTCCCTGGTTGGCAGGAAGCTTATATGGAAAAGCTTTGCAAAGAATATGCAGGGATTCTATCTTCAAGCAAAAATGCTTCAGACAAGTTTTGGGAGCTTGAGAAGAGAATTAATAAAGATAAGAAGGATACAGGTGTAGTAGCTCATATGAGTCGCTCAATGATGCTTGAAAATATAACTTCACTACTGCTTGAGGGGGCTATAACGGTTGATGACCTTGAGGGGTTTAGTGAAGAAACCATAGAAACAGTAAAAAGATGGGCAAGAATCGGAGAAGAAAATGAGTAAACTTAATGAACTGATTAAAGAATACTGTCCTGATGGATGGTTAAATTGGAAATGTGACGATGGTAGTTCTATCGATAAGTTTAGAAACTAATATTATGCCGATACTGTAGGTGCGATTCTATATGGCTTTATGGAGAATGACTTATGGGAAAAGATAAAAGCAATTATGAAATTATAGATAAAGAAGCAAAAGAAGTATTAACTACTGCGGTATCCGATGTTGGATACTGGCAGTGGTGGGATGAAGCTGAAGGAGACTTTATGGTCGAGTTCGGCGGTGTTCTTTTGTATGACGAAACAAAGAAGGGGAAGCAGCCACGTTCGAGTACTATTGCGATAAGTTTTTGGGGCAATTCATTTCTCGTATTTTTAGACAATAATGAAGATAGTTCTGACTGGATAGATAATCTTCATAATGATATGATAGACCCCTTCACATTAGATCCTGATGGATTTATATTTGATGATAAGGAATATGCTCTGGGTATTATGATGAGATTCAATAAACGTCATGGACCATTCAGTAGCAAAGATGAAGCAAAAGAAACTATCATGAATTCTAAAAGCATCCTTGCAGCTACTTGTGGAGACCACGGTTTTATTATCGGAGGAGATGTCTGTAAGGTGTATGGGGCAAGTGGTGACATTTCAGAAGATGATATAAAGAGGCTATCAAAGAAATGGTGGGATTACTGGAAAGATTATTATGATAAACGAGACACAGAAGAAGCATATGAAAAAGATTATGCCTGTGAAGTGACAATTCCATTAAAGAATTAAGTAAAAGAACGGAGTCTTACTAAAAAATCACTGTGAGAGACTCCGTTCTTAGATATAAGGAATTAATCCTCGTCATCTTCCTCATCAGCAACTTCAGCGTCTATCATGGCCTGGGTTTCCTCTTCGATTTCACGGTAAGTATCGATAAGATTTGAAATAAATTCACGAGTGGTTAGTTCATCGTGTTCATATATTTCTACGGTGATTCCTGCCTTGGTTAGCTGATCATAACACTTTCGAATCTTACGAATTCCAGAATCACTAGTATACTGGCATGATAAAACATAGTTATTTGATTTAATTGTGCTAATTATTTCAGACATGGAAGCAGAAGTATATTTTCTAAGTATCTGAACGCATTTGGCCATAGATGTTGTATTTGTTATTTTTATTCCAATTTCTCCAGGTATGAATTCCATTTTGTTACCTCCTAAAATTCTTCTTCTATTTTATTTATTGGTTTTCCGGGAAGACTGTTGCGCATATTACCGCCATGCCAGCCTTGTCTATGCTCATATTTTGTTACAGGATATATTAATTCTCCTCGATTTGCAAGATGTGGATACTTTGCAACACTATATGTATGATGACTATCAAGAGTTACGCCCTTAAACTTTGGACGTTTACCGGCTAGTATTGCTTTTCGCTGTTCGGCGCTCCAGTTACGCGTGGTAGGAAGATTGGACTTAATAAGAAATTGTTCTCTTTCCCAGAATTGTCTAATACCTTCGTTTCTACGAATATTTAATCTTCGTTGCCATTCTTTATGTTTGTATTCTTCCTTAGTAATAGTGCGATTGGTTTCTTTTTCACGGAGCTTTTTAAGCTTCTTTGAACTCATCTGCTTATATTTAGTTGGGTGTTCACGCAAGTCTAAAGAGCTTTTCTTTTTCGCTATTATATCACGTCTTTTGCTTACTGTTGACGAAATACCTTGTGCAATCCTTTTTCCGGTAGTACCATTAAAATGACCGCTGCTTGGCTTGCTCATGTTGTTCACCTCCCTTCTTATTTGAAAAAGCAAGGCTTGTTTGACTAGGGAAAGAGTTATAGAATAAAGTGCAATAGCATATATGAAGAAATCACAATTCTGAAATCTTTATACTGGTGAAGATAAGCCTATATAGAAGTAGGTGAACTTTGGAGATCATAAAATGAAAACATACAGAGAAGTATTATGCCCGGATTGTCGTAGAAAGTATATGACGTATGTATATTCCGATGAATATGATGTTGTTATAGAGTTAGAGAGTGGAAGGCTATATGGCTGGTCCGATAGTTGTCCGAAATGTGGTAACAATTTATTTGTTGAAGATAATGTGTTAGAAGGGAAAAGGATGGAAGATTTTCCTGATAATAAAGTTCATCAGAGATTTATATTAAGATAAATGAGGGCATATTTATGACTATTGAGGAAATAAAAAAGGCATTAAGAAGAAAAGCTGTAATATTTGAGACTGGAGGGTTCAGACCGACGAATGAGCTTGGAGAGAACTGGATTGGTGCTGTAAAATGGAAAATGGTTGAAGATACATTACCTAAAGATAAGGATGGTAATGAAATGCTTCCGCTTGCCATGATTTTTACGGAGAATTTAGTTGTACTCCCTAAAGAAATAGAGAATGTAAAACTCATTAATGTATATATTTCTGAAAATGTATATGATCATTTGATGGACCTGGATGGTTATTTTATGGTTCAAGTGTATGATTCACTGGAAGGATTAGAACCATGCGCTTGGCTTAATGATCAGATTAAGGCTTTTCCCCTGAAAGCAAAAGAGATTGTTGATGATTTTCCTGAATGGGATGGAGGTATGGATCCTAAGATGGAAGATGAAATAATTAAGCATGAAGACGAAGAAGACATAGATTATTATGAGGATATTCATACAGAAGTTTATAGTATGCATAAAGTGGGTGGATATCCGGCATATATTCAGCCAGGTAACTGGGACAAGAGATATGAATTTATATTTCAAATATCTTCAGATGAAAAAGCTAGATTTAACATAGTTGATTCTGGAAGCTTTTATTTCTTCTACAGTAAGGAATTGGATAATTGGGAAATGCAGTGTGACTTCTTCTAATATTGCATCGAAAAAACTTGGCTTCATGGTTTGAGGTTGATTGTGTCAAGTTTTTAAAGCGGGAAAGCCACAGCATCCCTGAAGTATTCGATCTTACCGGAGGAGATGAGCTTTTGCTGAACGGAACGTAAAGCGGCCGGGGAACCTCCGCCCACCAAGAGCGTGCGTCCGTAGATGTCCTCATCCGTCCTGGAAAGATATGATTTTACCGGAAAGACCATCCTTCCGCTCTGCACAAATGAGGGAAGCGGAATGGGCTCCAGTGAAAGCGATGTGAAGAGGTGCGCAAAGGGAGCAACAGTTAAGAGCGGTCTCGCGATCACAGGTTCAAGGGCCGCCGCTTCCAAAGATACCGTGAGAAACTGGTTTGCAGCAAACGGCCTGATCTGAGCAGAGAGGATGGCTATGACTTCTGTTTATACTGTTTTAAAAATGTATTAAAACCGGCAGCAGCTTCTTTCTCAACCCACTCCCTAATGCTTTTGGGAGGTATATATTCGAAATCTAATTACTTGATCGAGATTATGATATCACCGCTTCTGGTATTTGCTGTGCAGCTTCCACCGGCTTCATCTTCCGGAATGCGGATATCACCGCTGGAAGTCCTGGCGGAAAAGGTCTTTCCGGAAAGCAGGCTGCCGACAATATCGCCGGAGGTGGTTTTAAGCGTTACCGTATTGGCGTCGCAGCGGTTGAAGAGAATGTCGCCGCTGGTGCTTATCAGGGTCAGCTCTTCCCCGCAAACGGCGTCATTCGCCGTAATGTCACCGGAGGAGGACTTGGCGCTGATGCTGCCGGTGGCCGTTTCGCTAAGGTTCAGCGTTACATCGCCGCTGCTGGTAGAAACGGAGAGATTTTCGGTAACCGTTCCTTTTACGGATATATCGCCGCTGCTGGTAGAAACGGAGAGATTTTCGGTAACCGTTCCTTTTACGGATATATCACCGCTGCTGGATGTGACGGTAAGCTCTCCAAACGTGCCGTTTACGGTGATATCACCGGAGGTGCAGTTCAGTTTGGCCTTTTCGGCAGAAACGCCGGAATCGATCGTGAGGTCGCCGCTGCCGGAAGTTACATTGATGGTCTTATAGCTGCCTTCCGGAATGCTGACGGTTGCCTTCGGCATATCCCAGCCCAGATTAAGGGCCATGATCATCTTGTACCATGGACGGGAATCCGTCTGCTTTATCTTCAGAAGTCCGTTTTCTGTTTTGATCTCGTAGGTGATATATTCTGTTTCAATGGTTTCCACGTGGATTTTATCATCGCCGGAGGTTTTCAGGATATAATCGCCGTTGGTGAGATCCAGGGATGTAACAGAATCGGAATATTCATAGCTCTTTTTTGTTGTCGGATTGGGGTTCATATTATTCAAATTGGCGCCGGCAGCAAGGTAGCCCACAAAGCAGAGAACTCCGCCGATGAACATGAAAGCAGCAGCAATCAGGCAGACAATCTTTTTTCTTGCATTCATTTTCTACGCCTCCTTTTTCCTGATGAAAAGTGATTTGACCCATCTGCCGAAGAGCTTGATCAGACTGAATATCTTCCTGGCAAACCAGCCGAAGAAAAAGAAAGAGAGGATCGCCGCACCGACAGACAGCATGGATAAACCGAAATAGAATATGCCGACGGCAATCTTTCCATGGATGAAAAAGTAAATGGCGTAAAAATCTGCCCAGAAGAAGGATCCCACAAGGGCAATGGAAATGGAAAAAGCGGCGATGATCAAGGCGATGAGCGTGATGTCAACGGCCAGAACGACACTTCCCGCGGCGATGAGGAGGGGAAACCATACCACTGCGCCAAGGATAAGAAGTACCATGGCCCAGCTGGGAAGATGCTTTTCCTTTGTGCCTTTCGCTGTTCCCTGTGCAAGGGCGGCCTGCGGCCGGGGCTTATCCAGAAGGATTTCTTTTGCGGCATCGGCCGGTGAGGGCATGCCGGCAATGGCATCCTCTTCGGAAATACCGTCTTCCATACGGTCAGCGATCATTTCTTTATAAAAATCAACAGATTCCCGTATATCCTTTTCCGAAAGACCCTGCAGCTCTTTTCGCAGGGCGCTCAGATATTCTTCGGTGATCAATTTGTTTTCACTCCTTTCCTACGGTTGCTATGTATGCTTTTTCTTTGCTTTCGTTTTCTTCGTTTTCCGTTGTATCGGCAGCTTTGTCCCTGCAGATAAACTCATATATGGAAACAATCTCTTTCCATTCATCCTGAAATTCGTATATCCGCTCCAGTCCCTTGGTGGTGATCTCATAGTATTTTCGCAGTCGGCCGCTATGCTCCTCTGACCGGACGGTCAGGCATTTTCCGGTTTCCAGACGGCGCAGGATGGGATAGAGCGTGGATTCGGAAATATCCATATATGGCTGAAGATCTCTGACGATACGATATCCGTATGAGACTTCATAGCGAATGGCAGCAAGCACAGCCACATCCAGAAGTCCACGTTTCAGTTGAACATCCATAATATACCTCCTTACGCACTGTACTATACAATACATAGTATTATATGTCAAGCTATATTTCGACATAAACAGTATGATTTTATTCCGAAGGTGTCTTTTTTCTTCAAATCTGTGATATAATTTTAAGTGGGGTAATTATAACGTAGAATAAAGAGCGGAAGTAGAACAAAGAGCAGAAAGAGAAAGATGGTCGGAAGGAGAAAAAGAAAGAATGGGTAAACCGGTGCTTTTTATTAATGCGTGTGTACGAAAAAAATCCAGAACAAAGCGGCTTGCAGATAAGCTCCTGCAAAGACTCGGTTTGCCCTGGGAAGAGGTGAAGCTGTCAGAAGTTTCATTTTCTGTTTCAGATGAATTTTTTTTGGAAAGGCGTGATGCGCTGATCGCCGGTGGAAAGCTGGAAGATCCCCTGTTTGATCTTGCCAGACAGTATAGCGAAGCGGAGATTATTGTGGTTGCGGCGCCTTACTGGGATCTTTCCTTTCCTGCTGCATTGAAGCAGTATTTTGAGCAGGTAAATGTGGTGGGACTCACCTTCCGGTATTCGGAAGAGGGCGTTCCTGTCGGCCTGTGCAAGGCAAAAACGCTGTATTATGTGATGACTTCAGGGGGAGATTATGCGCCGGAGGAGTTCGGGTTTGGCTATGTGAAGGCTCTGGCGCAGAACTTCCACGGTATTCATGATGTGCGGCTCATTGCGGCAACAGGCCTGGATATCCTGGGCAGAAATGCGGAGGATATCCTGAAGGCTGCCTGTGCTAAGATCGAAGATATGCAAGTCTGAAGCCTGAAAATATCTGAATCAGTTTCCGTTATACTGCTCGCCGATGGGCGTGATCTTGGCATGATCAAAGCCGAGCTTTTTGGCAAAGAGAGAAGCAGTCTTGTTGTCCTTGGCGTGGCCATTTGTACGGATCGCATTGGATGCGCTGGCGCCCATGTAAAGCTGGCCGTTATCATCCAGATAAACGTCAAGCTGGTAGGTATTCCAGGTCCTTCTTGCTTTAACTGTCAGACTGTTCTTAAATACGTATTCATTGATGTTGGATCTACGGATGTAGTCTCCGTCAGGTCCGCTGGGGAACCACCTGTTGGGGTTCTCCTCATTTTCCGCGATCTTGCGCTCTGTTTCATCGCTGACGCTGACCAGTCCGGCAAGGATCATGGCCAGAGCGGTACTCTGGTCGGAACACCGGATCTCATCCTTATCTACATATACCCAGCCTCTCTTGAAGGTCTCGGTCTGGTGGGTATCCGGGTCGGTATAGGACACAGGACGCCCCTGGAAATCACTGGGGAACGGATAGGCATTCAGCGCATTTTTGATCAGGCTGGCATTGTGAATATCCATGGCCTGTCTGGCACTTTCGATATGCCGGACAACGCTTAAACTGATCACAGCAGCAAGAATAGCCATAATGGCGATGATGATGATCAGCTCAACCAGAGTAAAACCTTTATTGGAATGTTTCTTTTCACTTTTCTTCATTGGCTTTCCCCCTCCCCGGGTAATCAGTGATGAGCCTTATGGTGGAAATTTACCGTATGTTAGTCGCTTATTCATATTTTGTTCATATTTCGTTCAAATTATATACCATGCTGTTCATCATTTCAAGGAGAATATGCGGATGGTTTTCAAAAACATTCACAATTCTCATTGTGCATAATGCGAAATAATATAATATTTATCTTTTTTTTATTATTTTGATTAACCAATGCCTGTCGCTTGTTCCTGATAATGTGACTTAAGTCATATGCAGAATGTATCTTTTTTCACTACAAATGAAACCCAATAGTTTATATAATGTGTGTGTCGGGTGAAAGATCCGGCGCACATTTCTTATACAATATACAAGGAGCGCAGATAAAGGAGCGCAGATAAAAGAGCGCAGATAAAAGGGAGAGAGTGCATGGGAATCATTCTAAAGACCAGGGATCTTACAAAAAAATACGATAAGAGAGTTGTAGTGGATAATCTGAACATTGAAATTGAAGAGGGCGAGATATTCGGCCTTCTTGGACCCAATGGAGCGGGGAAGAGTACCACGATGAACATGATCTGTGGGATTGTAAAGCCCACACTGGGAGAAGTGGAATTCAAGGGACAGGATTTCCGGAAACACCGCAATGAACTGATTCATGAGCTTGGTTATATACCGCAGGAGCTGGCGATTCACGGTAATCTTAAGGCATGGGAAAATGTAGAGCTGTTTACTTCCCTGTATGGCATTAAGGGGCAGGAGCTGAAACAGAGAATTGAGGAGTCCCTGGAGTATGTTGGCCTGCTCGAGAAGAAAAATGATTATGCGAAGACATTTTCCGGCGGTATGAAGAGAAGATTGAATATAGCCTGCGCTATAGGTCATCATCCAAGCCTGCTGATCTTCGATGAGCCTACGGTTGGTATCGATCCTCAGTCCCGGAACTATATTCTGGATAAGATCAAGGAATCCAATAAGAACGGCGCAACGATCATATATACCAGTCACTATATGGAAGAGGTCGAAGCAATCTGCACCAAGATCGCCATTATGGATAACGGCAAGGTGATTGCGACAGGAACCAGCGAGGAGCTCAAGAAAATGGTTGTGGACGATACTTCATCCATAACGCTTGAGGAAGTATTCCTGACCATGACAGGAAAGAAGCTGAGAGACTATTAAGCAGGACGGGCAAAGGATATAAGCAGAATAGATAATGCTGGAATTCATGATATTCTGCATATATCCAGCCTGCTGGACAGGTATAATAAAGGATAAACAGGATGATACGCTATCTGATAAAAAATAATTTCAAATTAATGATGCGGAGCGCCACGAATATCCTGCTGTATATCATAGCGCCGGTTATTCTGGTTGCCATGTTATCCAGCGCCTTCGGGGATATGATGGAAAAATACAGCTCCAGGGATTTTCTCAAGGCAGGCTATAGATTTGAAGACCCGGCGGATGGAGAGAATATAGAGCATTTAAGGCAGGCAGCCGGGGAAAGAAAAGTAAATCTGTATGAATATCCAAATGGTGATATAGAGACCATTATCCGGAAAGAAGAGCTGGCGGGGTTTGTAGTATTTGAACGGGATGGGAAATATACGATTTATGAAAATGATGCAGATCAGTATGGAGCCAAGGCGCTGGAATATATGATCACAACCTTCCGGACCAGGTCCGCTGTGGAGCGCATGAAGCAGACCGGCGAACCTGCAGGGGAGGAAACTGCTGAGATAAGAATAAAAGAAGCAGAGTATATGGAGCCGATCGATGCGGTTGATTATTACGGGATCATTGAAGTGGTATATTTCGGATGGTGCGCCATTGTTTGCGGAGCCGGCATTTTTACCGCCGAGAAGAAGTATCGGATCAATAAGAAGCTGAGTGTATCCGGCCTGTCCGGGTTTAAACTCTATTTGGCGAAGTTTATCCCCATGACCCTTGTGGTTTCTGTTTCGTCCCTGATCTCAGCGCTGATCACCGTTCTTGTATTCGGCGTTCATTGGGGAGCGCCCCTTCTGTCGCTCTTATTGGTTGTTCTTTCCGCGGCGGCAGCGACGGCATTTGGCCTGATGGTCTACAGCATAACAGAAAATACGGTGGTCACGATAATCGGCGTATTTGCGGCAGTCTGGTTTATGGGCTTCTGGGGAGGAAGCTTCGAGACATATATGTTCTCGGCGCATCCGCAGATATTAAAGGATATATCGCCCGTTTATCATATAAACAGGGCGCTGACGGAGCTGTCCTGTATGGGGCACAGTGATTATGTGAAAAGCAGTATCCTCTTCACACTGGGGGTCATGATCGTATGCTCACTGGCTGCAGTATTATCAGGAAAGATCAGAAGGGAGAAGGGAGAATGACGGCATTGGTAAAAACAGGCATGAAGCTTCTTTGCAGGATGAAGGCTTTCTGGTTCTTTCTGTGCCTGACTCCGGTTCTGTCGACAATCATTCTTAAGGTTAAGTTTGACAGCTCTGTAGCATACATGGAGAAGGAATCCGGAAAGGTTATGGAACTCGGCAGCGAGGATGATAAGGTCGCGTATAATGGCGGAAATGGTGAATATCTGATCAAGGTTTATGATGCTGCCGGTACGGAGGTGTCAGAGGGATTGCTTCATAACCTGGCAGATTCAGGCTTATACATGGTTGCCAGAGTCGATATGACCCAAATGGCAGGCGATGGATTCACAGATGAATTCGTGGAAAGACACCTGGAAAGAGACGGTTTTGAGGATAGAATGGGAGTCAGTATCTATCTCTATCCCGGATTTTCGGAGGGAAAATCTGCTGAGGAGCTTGCTGATAGCATCAGGATATTCGAGGTCTCTGATGATGACAGAACCGGGCTTCTGAAATCGGATATCGAGTATTATATCCATCATGCGGCGCAAATGGGTTCAGACTATATTGATGCAGCAGCGGATGCATATGCAGATAAAACAGTGGTATCCATTGCCGGATCTTCGGGCAGAAGCCTGACGGCAGAGCAGGTGAATCATAAGACCCAGGTGGGATATGCATTTGCCTTTATGACGCTGGGCTTTGTATTCTGCGGAATATTTGCAGCGCACATAGCGATTCATGAACAGAAAAACGGCGTCTATACCAGAGTGGAGCTTACCGGTACAAGCGCCCTCGAATACTTTATATCAAAGTTTATTTCTGTACTGTTCATCTCGGTGATGTCAACAGCGGTAATGGGAATCTGTACGCTGGTAATAAGCGAGGATGAACTTGGAATGAACCGGTTTCTTTTCCTTCTCATGATCTTCCTGCTGGGCCTGATCTTTGGTTCTGTCAGCTTATTCCTCGGGATCCTTTTGGGAGATGTGATGAGCGCAAATGTCGCG
>DFGZ01000222.1 GCA_002371295.1 Oribacterium sp. UBA3737
CCATAAATACATTGTAGTAGAAAGAAGAGTATATTTTGATGCAAAAGCAAAGTTGCATCTACAAAACTACATAAACAGCAGAAATGATACAAATCCTGCATTTGTTTGTTACACTGGATTCGCCATTTGATAGATTGAAGATAAGTGGTGTAGAAATAAGGTTAAGGGAACTGGGAAGAAAAGATTGACGGATGTGGCTAATACCGAACAGCTGTTACGTATTATTCAATCAGTAAAGATTCCGAGGACAGAGGTTAATACATGTAATCGAGATGACATCAAGGGAGTGGGAGTATACTTTCTAATATGTCAAGAAGATGATGGAACGGCATAAATGCAGGGCAAGAGAATGAGTGTTATTACTGTCTCAACGTTGTCTTTTGTGTTGCGCATTTGTTATGGCCCATCGGGTAGAATGGGTTTCAGAATTACAAAGTAGATTCCATTTTGTATGGATCAGGAGGAAAAAACAATGGGAAAGAACAAAAAGGAAAACAGTGAAAACGGCAGCTTAGTGGTTTTCGAAGGTGGTGTGAAACCGGACCGGAATGAGAACGCCCCGCAGCAGGAAAATGCGCCGGAGGTGTTCAGTCCTGCTTCAATCAACACGTATTTCGAAAACTTTAGATATTTCGAAAAAAAGATCACCAGCTATGAGGATATGACCAACTACACAAATATGGTCATGCGTTTCTTAAAGCGCGGCGGGGACTCAAAAGAGGTTGTCGAGCTGCAAAAGGCTTTTAAGGAGTTTACTTCGCGTGTCACAAGTGAGGGATATGATGTGGCGCGTGCCATCAATACAGCGGTTAATAAAAGCGGTGACAGAAATGCCGCAGGGAATGCAGGAGCAGATGCGGAAAAGCTTTCCGCCACCCGCAAAGAGTTTAACACACTCTCCAACCGTCTCGAAACCTTTATGCGCGCGAACCCGAACAATCCGGCCGTAGAGCATATTATCAAACGTACGAAGCATATCATAGGGGACGGGGCGCCTAAGGCAGGCAGAGCAGAAGAGGGAAAGAAGCAGGCTGATGACTTCTCGACAGCACCCGGTCCGAACAAGGAAGAACGGGATGCTTTCTTTGCGCAATACACGGAGTATATTAAAAATGTTGTGAACGTCAGCCAGGCCAAATATGTTGTGAATTCCAATGACAGATCCACGCCGGAAGAGAGACTGGTTAAAAACCTGAGACGTGTGATAGAATATGGCGGCAGAGGCATCAACGACTTTAAAGGCTTTCCGATTCCCGAAACCGATGAGGAGCTGAAAAGTCTCGGCACGCAGGAAGGTCTGAATGCGTATTTCAAAAAGATTGATTATTATTTTATCAATAATCAGGATAAAATAGATTATCATAAACTGAATGAAGCAACAAGGTTTGTCAAGAATGACAATGAGTATTTCACTGATGTTTATTTTCAGGAGGAATACCTGAAAGAGATCGGGACTGTAATCAAAGATAAAAATATCGACTGGAATACCAAAAAGATATACCTGCGTACGGTCTGCGGCGCCGGTTTAGGGCATGGCCTTCCGAGTGCATATAATATAGAAGTGCCCTATCTGGAAGAGTACAGAAAAGATGGGAAAACCTTAAAATCCGAAGACGAAAAGCTCCGGTCGGTGAATACGTGGCTGCATAGAGTAGGAAATGAAATTGCCAAGGAAAACAGGTATGATCGTAAGAGAAAAGATGCGGTTATCATGACGCATGGCATGTGTTCGGCAGGTCGGGGTACTTTGGACAATTTACCGAAGATCAATAAGGTTCTGGAAGCCGGAAAACCCATTCTGGAAAACACTGTTGCTGTAACAGCGAAAATGAACAAAATATATGAATATCTGGGAAGACTTCGTGATGTAAAAGAATCGAAGTTGGAAGCAGGCGAAGAGCGCTTTAATCCTGAGGGTCTGCTCGGTGCCCTGGAAAAGGCATCCGAAACATATTTGGCAAGCATGGAAGTGACAAATCCGGGTATGTACTGGAGCAAGGAAGAGGTAGAATCCATCGGTTCCGTCATCGATGTTATGTCCACTATGAACCCCGGCTCTAAATCGAAGTTATGCGCGCGAATGGGACTGAGAGTTAATATTGAAGGAAAGTATGAACTTGGCGGAGATATCCCGTTACTCGAGAAATCATCCGCGCAGATGCTCGAAGCAAAAAACATCATAAAAAATGCTGACCCGGCTTTGATGAAGAGTTCGCCCGAATATAGAGATCTTCGCGAGATCACCGAGAAGTTACAGGATAAAACTGCCAAGCTTATGAAAAACCGTGAGAAAAAAGGAAAGCTTACAGAAGAGGAAATTAACGAACTATTGACAATGGCAGAGGAAGCCAGCAGCTGTGCCGATGCATATACAACATATAAATTAGCTGATCTGGGAGACAAAGCCCCGAACAAAATCGAGAAGAAACGTATCAATGCCTCTGCATTTGTATCCGCTGTTGCAGATGATATTAAAAAAGATGTACGGGAATACACATTGGAGAAGGCTTTGCGGGAAGGCTCCGAGGCAGCATTTGATGCGGTTGAAAAGCAGGTTTGTCGTCGCCCGGTTCCGACAACGGAAGATTTAGGCGCCATGGTATATATTCGGTTGGCCCGCCGTCAAAACCAGGCGGATCCGGACAAGCATCCTGTGAAATTGCTGCTGGATTATAAAAACATGCAGTCTGAGGTGGATGCCATTCTTGGTGATGCGGATTTCAAAAAGGTTGTTAAGGAAATGCCGAAAGAACTTACAGGTAGAGCGGCAATGGAGCATGTTTACATCGAGATGCTGAAAAAGACATCCAATAAACAAAAAGAACCCGTTCGGCAGGAGAACAATGTGAAGCATGGCGAACCCGTTCGACAGGGGAACAATGTGGAGCAAAACGAATCCGTTCAGAAGGGAAATAATAAGAAGCACAAGGAATCGGAAATAAAGAAAACGAAATAATGAAATAATATGCACTGAAGAGCTTGCCTGCATGGCACGCTCTTTTTGTGCGAAGGTGAGACATCAGGATATGCGTTTACGCAATATCCTGTTTGACGAGCCCGCATCATCGAGTAGGGGGTATCCCCTTACTCGATACTGCTCACCAAGGGCTTTCGCTGAATTTGCCCGAAGATATGGAGTAGGGGAACTGCTGGATCACCCTTGATGAATGTAGTTTGGCGGATATATTCGTTTTACACGTATTTCGGTTTTTGATATAATATTGATGTCTATATTATTAACAAAAACTTCCCACATGTCATTCCGAGCGAAGTCGAGGAATCTTATACATTATCTTTTAAAATCATGGAGGTAAGAATAGCTATATGTCAAGAGAAAACTACAAAAACAGACCAATATTCGACGTAACAGGTAAAGAACTTACAGAACAGGAAAAAGAGGCTGCCTATAATCTCACAAGTAATATTTTAGACAGTGTAGAAGCAGAAGATGAGAGCAAAAAGAGCATCGACCGGTATCTGCTTCTAAATAATAATTATAAAGCAGCAAATCTTAGCAATAATAATAAGCCTTTCAAGAACTGGACCTCTAATGAGATTCTTACAATGATACGTAAGTGCAGAAAAAATACCGGTCTTGGAAGTGTAGGAAGATTTGAAGCTTCAGATAGAGTAAGAAATTTCAGAAGTCGGTTTGTTCTTCAGGAAAATATGTCAAATGCATTAAAAGACATGAATGAAGCAAGAACTGACGCGGTTGTGGATGCATTTATAGGTGCTGCTGCAATCGATAATAAAGCTGTAGATGATAACAAGATTGCATATAAAAATGCTGTAATGAATTGGATTCCCTATCTTACCAGGTTAAAAAATGATAATAGTCCTCTGTATGATCAGTATAAAGGCAGACTTGAACCTTCCAGATTTGTTAAGAATATGGCTCAGGATCAGATATCTGCGGATATGTGCGCATTAGATATGCTTGAAATCATTGAAGATACTGATATGGAGGAATTTGCGTATACTGATAATGCGACTTTTGCAGCTGATTTTGCGAAGAAATATGAGAAATTAAAAGCACTGGCTGATGGTGCTGCAATTATAGAACATATAAAATCACAAAATAATAATGTCTTCAGATCAAGAAGAGATGTAACAGAAGGAAATGAAGATAGTAGTAAGGTGACAGAGGCTAAGTGCAAGCTTGCTCAGGAAATCCTTAAGGATTATGAAACAAGAATGCGTATCATCACATCACCTTTCTACTCTGTTTTTGCTGGAAAAGACTTTGAAAAAACATCAGAAAAAAAGCTGATAAGCCTTAGAAATCGAACAAATAATCCTGCTATGAAGGCATATTTTAATGATGTTATCGAGTTCAAAAAAGGTAAGAGTGCCTCATTTAAAGGTGCTAATATCACAGAAAGACTTACCACTCATATAACAAATATAAAACCTGTACCTGCACCGGAAGTAAAACTTGAGTCAGATAAAACAATGGAGCAGATGGACAGGCTTATTCAGACTATGTATGCAGATAGTAAGCGTGCATCTAATTATAAAAAAGTTAAAAGGACTATACGTAGATATCTGGAGACTCAGAATGCTGAAGAGAAGGCTAATCTTTTAAATGAAGTAATCACAGCATCAAATACTTATCTGAATGAAAGAAGTAATTCTTCGTATCAATTCCGTAAGGAAAGATGCGAAGCTCTTATCGAGCTGCATAACAAATATAATAACGAATTAGCTGCTGAACAACAGGCTATAATTGATGCAGAGCAGGCAAGTATAGATAGGGAGAATGAGCTAAAGAATAAGGCTGCAGAAATGCATGCTAAAATGGAAAACAGATTGGATGATTATAGAGCCAGGGAAGCACAGCATGAAGAAGCTGTCAAAGATTTATTGCGTCAGGAAGCGGCAGATAGAGAAAAAGAAAGACAGGAAGCTGAAGCAAGAGAAAGAGCCAGACTTGAAGAAGAAGCACGTTTAGAGAGAGAAAGACTAAGTGCAGAGGAAAGAGCAAGGCTTGAAGCTGAAGAAAATGAAAGAATCAGA
>DFGZ01000041.1 GCA_002371295.1 Oribacterium sp. UBA3737
TCAATGTATCTGAGAAATGAGTAATAGCTCCTTGAACTTTTTGGAAAATAATCCAGCATGAGCATATACATTCTTGTTGCAAGTATTCCGTAGGCAACAGTCACGGAAAGTAAAAAACCTTCCATACTTGCCATTCCGAGAACGATAAGTATCAGCGCCAGTAAAAAGCCTGACATAAGTGATATGGTAAAGGAGACAACGATGGAACTGAAGTCCTTCAGGGCTGTTATGTAGATCATTTCTGTCCAGACCACCATGAGTATCATGGCAAACCAAAGGCATAAAATCAGTTGCAGGAAATTTTCCACAGAAACTATCAATATAGGTGTATATGTGATAAGGCAGATGACCAGTTCAATAGACACCGCTCCGTAAAAGGAAGGCATGACCATTTCTTTTTTGCCCTCATAAAGTCTGTCGGAAACGTATCTTGTCACCACCATATCGAAGATAGAGGTTATAAAGAATGCGAACATCAGACTGTAGGTAAGGGCGCAGTTTAAAATATGTCTTTTGTAATCGCTGAGTCCTATGCTCTGCGTTAACATGGATATTCCCGAGAGAAAAATGATGCCCAGCAGCATGGGACCTATGGTCACTATACCTGAGTAACCGTAAGCTTTACAAAGACTGAATATTCCTTTTTTACTGAATAGCTTTTTTAAACTGAAGCCTATCCCTGCCATCTTTTAAATACCTCATCGTAAACACTCTGATATTTTCTTATCATATCGTCGTGGAGAAAAAACTTTGCTACTCTGCTTCTCCCTGCCAGACCCATCTGATAACGGGTTTCAGGCTTTAAACACATTTGAATAAGGGCATTTGTCAGCTCCGGAATATCCATGGGAGGAACACAGATTCCCGCCATTCCGAAATCGTCTCCGGGAGATCCGGCCAAAAGCTCCTTGCAGCTGCCCACATCCGTTGTGACACAGGGTCTTCCGGCTGCGAAGGATTCAAGCACTGAAAGAGGCATGCCTTCCGAAACACTGGAAAGAATCGTGAAATCAAAATCTCCCAGGTGCTTTACAACATTGATGGGCCCCATGAAATACACGTCATCAACTTCCAGAAGATCCACCAGGTCGTAACATTCCTTTGCATATTGCTTGTCATCCTCAGGGCCGGCAATGAAAAGTCTTGCATTTGGTACGCGCTCTTTGCATCCGGCAAAGGCATATATCATGGTCTTAACATCCTTTATCGGGGCAATACGGAGAACGGCTCCCATATCGATATGCTCCGAGGGCTGCTTCATGGGAATGTCTTTAAATCTTTCATAATGTATTCCGTTTCCTATAAATACACATTTATCCGGGTCACAGCCCATCTCTATCTGTATCTTTCTTGCATCCGAGTAGAGACTTGTGACCATTGAAGCCTTATCATAGGCACATTCAGAAAGCATGTAAAAAAACTTTACCCAGAGCTTTTTAAAGGCAGGAATAACCCACTTGGCACGTATGATCTCCTCTTCCCTTTCTCTTGTATAGATACCATGCTCTGTTATCATATAAGGAACTTTAAACTTATAGCTTCCAAGCCTCGCCAGAAGTCCTCCGTAACCTGTGGCTATGGAATGGAAAAGGTCGGCTCTGGGTGCTTTCATACTGAGAAGATACAGTACCGGAAGGAACATGGACCTCACCGTATGGAAGAAATCAGAAAAAGCCGTATAGGGATATTCATCTTCGCAAAGATTTATAAGAATATCCAGAAACTCTTCACTCATAAGGAATGAAATAGGATCGATCCTGTCCTGGGAATACATCTTTAACAGTTGGTCCCAGTCGGGAGAATCGCAGTTAACAAAATCGCGAAGTGCCTTTATCTCCCTTTGTGAGAACTTGTATCTTTTAGGAATACCTTTCTGGGTCAGAGCATCATTTAAAAAAACTTCGTGTATTTCTACTACGTTATCAGGTAATGTATATTTATATTTTCCTTTCATGGAGGAATCCGCACCTATGGCCCAGATGACAAATTCATGCTGGGGCATGGCAGACATATACTGGTGTATCCAGGTGGATACACCTCCTGTAACGTATGGATAACATCCTTCCAGAATTACACAGATCCTCACTTTTCACCTCTGTTTAATATTAAATCCGGTTTTTCGAATTCCCGGGAACTGACGGTTTATGCAGTCAGTTTTATATCAACCTTGTCGTTAAGACACTCCACAAGATAAAGATCATCAGCTACCCTGGTGTAGCTTCCGTTAGTTACGGTTTCTATGCTCTTTCCGTTATTAAGCCTAACAAGCATCCAGGCTTCATTGTAGAAGCTGCTGAAGTTAAGTTTAATGTCATTACCGGAATATTGACGGTCGACCTTTATAAGGTCATAGCGTTCTATGGCACCTGCCATCTCGGTACCCGTAAGGGTTCGTATAGACGGACAGCTGGTATACAACCACTCGAAATAATTCAGAAGGTTGGAATACAGCTTTTCCCAACCGAGTTTTGCGCCTCTGTCTTCATCCAGAACATCGTCCGGGTGATGGAAATGCGAGCTGACTAAATGAAAATTCAGTTCTGAAAGAGCGGCTATCTCCATGTATTCATCAATGATACATCCGGATGTAACACGGGGAGCATTTATGATTCCGTCTTCGGAGATATCAAATTCCTGTTCAAAACACATTTCTCCCGGAAAATATATGGAAGCAATGCAGCGAGTGACAGTGTCTTCACTCAGTATCTCCCGCCCTTCCTCAGAAAGGATATTTGATGGAGGCACATAGACATTCAGCTCCTCATCGGGGAAAAGCATATGGGTAAAATCAAATACCTCATGGAGAGCTTTTCGGATTTCTTCCTTTGAAGGCCACTGAACATAGCTGTCATATTTATTCTGATAATCAAAGTTTTCCAGAACCAGCGGCATATGGTTATATCCATGGATACCTATCTCGCCGCCTTCATCCAGAAGCATGTTTCCATAGTAATAAAACTGGGCTGTCTCATAATTTCTTGGGAAATTCCCGCTTACAATGTCCGAGTAATCCTCTATGACGAGACCTGTATAATCGATGCCGTATTTTTTAGCCATCCGGTATAAGTCATTCCACCAGATCTGCATGTAAAAATCACGTACCGGGATATTGTAATCTCTCTTTATATAGGTATTGTCTCCTTCGGGAACCGGTGAAGGAAAATCATCTATATAGAAAGCTGATCCGTTTATGACAGGATATGCACAGTAATCTCCGAGTAATGAGAAAGCCGAACCGTGTATGCCTCTGTAGGCTTTTTCATTGTATCCAAAGTTATCAACCACTATGGAACCCTGCCCGAAATTTCTTTTCCAGATAACCGGTACAGGAAACTTATCGGTAGATTCTATATAAACCGTACAGTCATCCGTAAGGGAGTAACTGAGAGAAGAATCATAAGCATCTGTTATGAGGAAGTCATGAGCGGTTCCGCCTATCATGAAATCACTGTTGAAATGAAGACTTTCAACCGTAACATTACTTATACCGCCGTCTTTTACTCCCATCATATTGAATAAGCTTTGAAAACTGCCTGAGGTAACTGGAGGATAAGCTATCATCAAATTTCCGCCATTTTCTACCCAGGATATGATCCCGGCAATTTCCTGAGACAGCTTTTCATAATTTGTTATTGCGAGAACCAGCTTATCGTAGGATTCCAGTAATCCGGTCCTGTAATCACCGGCGTTGCAGATATCGTAAGGTATCTTCATCTGATCCAGGATAGGAATCCAGACTTTTCCGGCTGATCCGCTTTGATAGTCTCCCTCTTCCAGAACCAGAAGAACCCTTCCGTCACCGGTAGCCTTAACAACACCTGTGGCATTTTCTGTGGTCTTGATCCGTGACAGCTCCTCCTTTGACATTATGCTGAGTCTGTCAGGTCTTATACTGTATTGGATATTCATCTGGAGAAGTACAAGTGCAGCCATGGCAAGGCAAAACACGGCCCCTATAATGTAGAGACCGTCGAAGCCGGCTTTGGCCAGTATAGTATTCCTTCTTTTATGTTTGTGGTTGATATTCTCATTATCCATTTTCTAACAGGCCTTCTCATCCCAGAAA
>DFGZ01000197.1 GCA_002371295.1 Oribacterium sp. UBA3737
ATATCGACTTTTGCCACTCACATCTTTTGATGTGAGTGTAAAAAATAAACCTCAGATCTCCGATGCTGAATGAACCAGCCTGGCATCAACCGATGCGGCTCCCGGAACATATTCGCTGAGCTTCTCAGCAGTCTTTCCGATTCCGCTTCCTCCGGAAGTGGCAAAAGCATGTATAGTCTTTCCACTCCAGTTGTAGCCCTTGCAGAAAGAATAAATTACCCTTGGTGCTGCTCCGTACCAGATAGGAAATCCGATATAAACGGTATCATACTGAACAAAATTCCCGATTTTCCCCTGAACAGGAACATCCTTTTTCCCAAACTGTTCTTTATTGCATCGTGCCAGAGGATTCATCCATCTGATATCCTGAGCTGAATACGGTACCTCAGGAACGATTTCGAATACATCTGCTCCGATTTTTTCGGCATACTCCTTTGCAACCTTTGCGGTTGTGCCCTCAGCACTGAAATATGTGACCAATGTGCTCATTGTATTACCCCTTTCCTTTAAACGTAGTTTCTTTTGGTTACTGCCGTTTAAACCCAAAGTATTATCTTTTTCCAGTCAACTATATTATAACGATTGATTTATAGCAATTATGTTGCGTACAATTTCTCTTTAGGGAATCCTTGCCTTGCGACGGAGTCTATAAGGAATTTCTGATATAATCAGTGGTCCCTAAGAAAAATCTGATCAATCACTCTTTCCTTCCACTTTTTTTGTTCTATCCCAGGGCAACATCCAGAGCCATCATCAGGGTAAAGCCAGCTGAAAACATGATGACACCAACATTGGAATGTTCACCTTCCGACATCTCGGGAATCAGTTCCTCCACCACAACATACATCATGGCACCCGCAGCAAAACTAAGAAGATAAGGCATGGCGGGAATGAAAAAACCTGCTGCAAGAATGGTGAGCAGCGCCCCCACAAGTTCAACCGCACCGGACAGAACTCCGTCCGAAAAAGCCTTCCACTTATTTTTCTCTTCCGTATAGAGGGGCATGGAAACGATGGCACCCTCGGGGAAATTCTGAATGGCGATACCAAGAGCCAGAGCCAGGGCTCCTCCGGCGGTAATATTGGTATTACCCGATATAAAGCCCGCATACACTACACCTACGGCCATTCCTTCAGGAATATTGTGAAGCGTGACCGCCAGTACCATCATGGTGGTTTTCTTCAGCTTTGCATGAGGACCCTCAGCGATCTCAGAATGCATGTGCAGATGAGGAATGACGTTATCAAGCATTAACAGAAACAGGATTCCTATCCAGAAGCCTATAAACGCCGGCAGAAAGCTGAGCCTTCCCAAATCCTCAGACTGTTCCATGGCAGGAATGATGAGGCTCCAGATGGATGCCGCCACCATAACACCGCTGGCAAAACCGGCAAGTGATTTCTGAACCTTCACTCCAAGCTCTTTCTTCATAAAAAAAACTGAGGCCGCTCCCAAAGCAGTTCCCGCAAAAGGGATCAGCAATCCGGCTAAAACATAAATATTCATATTCACTTTCGCCTTTCCGATATCTCCGGTTTATAAATTTTCAAAATGATGTGAGTGTCAAAAGTCGATATCGGACCGCTTCGCGCTATGCGCTCTCGCGTTCCTCCCACATTCCGCACTCTCAGGCCGATAAATCGTCCTTTCGTGCTCCATGTGGGGCGTGTCATGAAGTCTATCCTCCACTTTTGTGCAAGCACAAGTGGAGGAAGACTTATGACACTTATATCATATAAATATAGAGAATAAAAAAGAGGAAAAAACAATGGAATTTGAAAAGTTAAAGCAGATTATCACAAACGAAGTTTCTCATGTGGATGCCGCAAAGATCACTCCGGAAGCAAAGTTCGTAGATGACCTTGAGATGGATTCCCTTGACGTTGTTCAGGTAGTTATGGCTATCGAGAGCGAGTTCGGGATCGAAGTACCTGATGATGCCGCAGAGCATCTCATCACAGTTCAGGATGCTGTGGATGCCATCAAGAAGGCTGTAAACTAAAAAACTATACATATTTATAAACATAGCCGGGTCAGAAAGTCTGAAGTTATTGCTGGAATAAGATGCCTTATGTTAATTAAGGGCAGCAGAGTCGCAAATGATAGCTGCTGTCAAATCTCATCACATTCTGTTTCAGACCTTTTGACCCTTGTATTATCTTTTATAGGAGGAACAATGGAAGAAAATTTAGACAAGCTGCAGGATGCTTTAGGTTATCACTTCAACAATGTGGGCCTTCTGAGACATGCTCTCACACATCCATCCTTCAGCAATGAAAACGGTGAACCGAAGGAAGCTTCTAATCAGAGACTGGAATTTTTAGGAGATGCGGTTCTTGAGCTTATCTCAAGTGTGTTCCTTTTCAACCGCACCCCTGTACTTCAGGAGGGTGTCATGACCAAGGTTCGCGCCGCGCTGGTATGTGAGCCGACATTGGCGGAAGCAGCCCGCAAGGTAAATCTTGGTGATTACATCATTTTGGGTAAGGGTGAAGCAAGAGAAGGCATCAATAATCGGGATTCTGTAATTTCAGATGCATTTGAATCCGTGATCGGTGCCATGTATCTGGACGGCGGACTTGAGCCGGCAGAAAAATTCGTAAAGACCTTCGTTCTTTCGGATATCGAGAACACAGGACTTTACAGAGACGCAAAGACTGTTCTTCAGGAATATGTTTCACAGAACAAGATGGAACTTGAGTACAGGGTCATCGAGGAATCAGGTCCATGCCATGACAGATTCTACCGTGTACAGGCCATACTCAACAACAAAGAGTACGGTATCGGTGAAGGTTCCAGCAAGAAAAAGAGTGAGCAGGGCGCTGCTTACCAGACATTAAAGCAGATTAAGGCGGAAACCGGATATGTATTTAAAATCTATTGAAATTCAGGGCTTTAAGTCCTTTGCCAATAAGACTGTCCTCGATTTCAGTAAGGGAGTCACAGGTATAGTAGGTCCTAACGGCTCCGGAAAATCCAATATCTCTGATGCGGTCCGCTGGGTTCTCGGTGAGCAGAAGGTAAAGCAGCTCCGTGGATCCTCCATGCAGGACGTCATCTTCGCGGGAACACAGTTAAGACGCCCACAGAGCTCTGCCTTCGTTGCCATAACTCTCGACAACTCAGACAGAATCCTGAACATAGATTACGATATAGTTACCGTTTCCAGACGCCTTTATCGTTCCGGTGAGTCAGAGTATATGCTGAACGGCACAGAATGCCGACTCAAAGACATTAACGAGCTCTTCTATGATACCGGTATCGGAAAAGACGGCTACAGTATCATCGGTCAGGGACAGGTAGAAAAGATCCTCTCAGGAAAGCCCGAAGAGCGCCGTGACCTCTTTGACGAAGCGGTAGGTATCGTAAAGTTCAAGCGCCGTAAGTCTCTTGCAGAGAAAAAGCTTGCGGATGAGCAGGCAAACCTTACCCGTGTGACCGACATCCTGAACGAGCTCGAGCGTCAGGTTGGACCTCTCAAGAAGCAGTCCGACGAGGCGAGACAGTATCTCTCCATACGTGATGAGCTTGTTAATGCCGACTCAAATCTCTTCATCCGCGACATGGATGATACCTTAAAGGGTCTCGATTCCGTCAATGAAAACGCCAGCACCGTAAATGACGAGCTGGATGCAGTGAAAAAGGAATCGGAAGAGCTGAACGGCAAGTATACAGAGATCGAAGAGAAGATCAGGGCTCTGGATGCCGAGCTAAGCAGAGCCAAGGATGATATAAACAAATCCGACCTCCTGAAAACAAATCTTCAGGGCCAGATAGGCGTTTTAAACGAGCAGATCAACGCAGAGAAGAACAATGCCCTGCATTATACCCAGCGTATCAATGCTTTGCAGAAGGACATGTTCGACCGCATCTCACAGATCGAAGACAACCTGAGTCTCCTTAAGTGGATCAAGGAGCAGATAAGCTTCATAAAGAACAACAAGGCCGGTACCGACGAGATGATGGAGAACATCGAGCTGGATCTCGAGATGATCAACTCCACCATGGACGAGACTGCGCTTACGGTTTCCTCCTGCATGGGGCATGATTTCCAGCTTGAGGACCGTCCGGTAAAGGAATCGGAAAAAGCCTCCAATATAAAGAGTGACGATTTCCTCGGGAACATCGAAACACAGCGAAAAGAACTGGAAAGAATCAATTCAAGACTTGAAGAAGTAAAGCAGCTTATCGCTTCCGACTCAGAGCTCGTGAACAGACTCGGGGATGTAAACCAGCAGCTCAGGGATCAGATAACCCACAAGACCCGTGAGCATGATAACCAGAAGAACCGTCTTGAGACCCTCCGTAACCTTGCAGAGCGTTATGAAGGCTATGGCAATGCCATAAAGATGGTCATGGACAGGCGCGATCAGGAGCATGGAATCCTTGGTGTTGTTGCAGACCTTATCGAAGTACCAAAGGAGTATGAAACAGCCATTGAGACTGCCCTCGGCGGATCCATACAGAATGTCGTAACAGAGGACGAGAACACAGCAAAGAACATGGTTCAGTTCCTCAAGCAGCACCGTTATGGCCGTGCAACCTTCCTTCCTCTTACCAACATTCGCGGAAAAAGGGACGAAAACTGTGTTAAAGCTGTTTCAGAAAAGGGAGCTATCGGTCTCGGATGTGATCTCATAAAGTATGATCCAAAGTACAAGACTCTGTCAGAGTACCTTCTGGGCCGTGTCCTGGTGGTCAACAACATTGACACAGCACTTCAGATTCAGAGGAAGTACCATCAGACCCTGAGGATCGTCACACTGGAAGGAGACCAGTTAAATCCGGGAGGTTCCATCTCCGGTGGTTCCTTCAGGAACAATTCGAACCTTATGGGCCGTAAGAGAGAGCTCGAGGAGATCGAAGAGCATATCCTTTCTTCACAGAAGGCCATCGAAGACCTCCGGAGAAAGCTCTCGGATTCAGAAAGCAAGAGGGCTATCGCCAAGGCTTCCGTAGAGTCACATCGTCAGGAGATCGAGAAGCTGACTCTCGAGCAGAATACTCAGACTATGGCCATCGCGTCACAGATCAATGTGGAGTACTCATCTCTTTCAACACGTACCGATTTCGTTACAGAAAACCTTCACAGACTGAATTCCGAGCTTGAGACCATCACCACGGAAAAGGGCGAGATGGAGGATTCCCAGCAGAACTCCGACAGCGTTCTCCAGGAAAAGGCCGACAAGATAAAGGAACTTGAAGCCCTCATACAGAACGCCGATGCAGCTTCTCAGGAACTTAACGGGAAGATGGCAAGAGACGAAGAAAGCAAGACAAAACTTCTCGAGGAACGTAAATCTTTCTTCCAGAAGAAGGATGAGATCTCCGTACGACTTCTGGATATGGAGAAGGAGTCCATGCGTGTACAGAACAAGAAGGAAAAGCTTGATGAAAAGATAGACAAGCTCACAACCTATATGTTCGATGAATACGGACTCACCTACGAGGAAGCAAAAAAACGTTATTCCGATGAATATAAGAACACTAACGAAGTTCGCACTCTTGTAAATCAGCTGAAGGGTCAGTTGAAGGCACTGGGTCCCGTAAATCTCGATGCCATCGAGCAGTATAAGGAAGTTTCTGAACGTTATGAGTTCCTGAACAACCAGTATTTGGACCTCACCGAATCGGAGAAATCCCTGAACGAGATAATCGAAGAACTGGATCAGGGTATGCGTAAGCAGTTCAATGAGAACTTCAAGCTTATACAGGAGCAGTTCAATAAGACCTTCAAGATCCTTTTCGGAGGCGGTCAGGGAAGACTTGAGCTTGACACTGAGGATCCTGATGTACTTACCACATCCATCTCCATCATCGCAGAGCCGCCAGGAAAGAAGCTTCAGAACATGATGCAGCTGTCCGGTGGAGAAAAGGCTCTTACGGCCATCGCCCTGCTTTTTGCCATCCAGAACCTGAAGCCTTCACCATTCTGTCTTCTGGATGAGATCGAAGCGGCCCTTGATGACTCGAACGTTACACGATTTGCGGAGTATCTCCATACTCTGGTGCAGACACAGTTCATCGTCATCACTCACCGTAGAGGTACCATGGAGAATGCTGACAGACTGTTCGGTATCACCATGCAGGAAAAGGGTGTATCAACCCTTGTTTCAGTGGATCTCGTACAGGATCAGCTGGAAGCGTAAGTATCACTTTCACTAAATAAAGGAGTGCCCGATATGGCAAATTTCTTTTCGAAACTTATAAACAACATTTTCCAGTCCAATGAAGTGGCAGACGACGCCTTTTATGAGGATCTGGAGGATGCCATGATCATGTCCGATGTGGGTGTCACCACCACACTTAAGGTCATCGACGCAGTAAAAACAGAGGCTGCCCGTCAGGGCGTGAACACCACCCGCGAGGTAAAGAAGATACTGAGAGACTATCTTTACGAGCTTATGCGTGTGGATGATTCCTACTATGACTTTGAAAAGCAGAAAAGCATCATTTCCGTTATCGGCGTAAACGGAGTGGGCAAGACAACTTCCATCGGCAAGATGGCAAGCAACATGAAGGGTAAGGGAAAGCGTGTGATTCTTGCCGCAGCGGACACCTTCAGAGCCGGAGCCATCGAGCAGCTCAAGGAATGGGGAAAGCGCATAGATGTGGACGTAATCGCACAAAAGGAGGGTTCCGACCCTGCGGCTGTAGTATTTGACGCCCTTCAGTCTTTCAAGTCTAAGAACGCAGATCTTCTTATCATCGATACTGCGGGAAGACTTCATAATAAGAAGAATCTCATGAATGAGCTGGGCAAGATCAACCGCATCATCGACAAGGAATTTGCAGAGGGCTACAGAGAGACTCTCGTTGTCCTCGATGCCACCACAGGTCAGAATGCCATGTCCCAGGCCCAGATCTTCAAGGATGCCTGCGAGGTGACAGGAATAATTCTTACCAAGATGGACGGCACTGCAAAGGGCGGCATAGCTCTCGCAGTACAGTCAGAACTGGGACTCCCAGTAAAATACATCGGAGTCGGTGAGAAAGCTTCAGACTTAAGACGCTTCGATTCAAAAGAATATGTGGATTCTATTTTCGAGAATTGACATTACTACATATACAGAAAATGCCAGTGATGGGTACCAAGGCTTGCGAGTTGAAAGAACAGATGCGCAGACATGTACGAATCCGGATGCACACAGTGCAGACGGGGCGAACATAGCAAGTATCTGTCCTTTCAACCGAGTGGGCCGGTGCCCGCCCTGGCATTTTCTGTATACTGTCAACAAAAAGTGTTGACAGTCCGTTTTTTTATGTTATACTAGCAAAGGTTTGAGGGAGAACTCTATGGATGATTTTGTAGTACGCGGCAATCTTTATGAGCTTTACGGCGGATTGCTGAATGAAAACCAAAGAAAAGTTTACGAGTACCACGTAATAGACGACATGAGTTTCACTGAAATCGGTGAAGAGATGGGCACCTCAAGGCAGGCTGCTCAGGAGCTTTTCCGAAGAGCCGATAAAAAGCTCAAGGATACGGAAGACACTCTCGGACTTCAGTCCAAGCTTATAAATATACGCGAGAGAGCCGTAAAGATTCTCGAGCATACAGAAGACAATGTAATCCAGAAACTGGCAGGAGAAATCATAGATGGCGTTTGAAAATCTGACAGACAGATTAACCAATATATTTCAGAATCTCGGACATAAGGGAAAGCTTACAGAGGATGATGTAAATCAGGCACTCAGAGAAGTGCGCATGGCACTTCTTGAAGCCGATGTAAACTTTAAGCTTGTAAAAGACTTCATCGCCAGGGTAAAGGAAAAAGCCATAGGCGAAGAGATCCTCTCAAGTCTTACTCCGGCCCAGACCGTTGTAAAGATAGTAAATGAAGAGCTCACCTCCATGATGGGTTCTGAAACCACAGAGATAGTACTTAAACCGGCAGGAGAGATCAGTGTCATCATGATGGTAGGTCTCCAGGGTGCCGGTAAAACAACCACCGCCGCAAAGCTTGCTGGGAAGTTCAAGTCCAAGGGCCGCACACCGGTTCTTGTAGCCTGTGATATATACAGGCCCGCAGCTATTGACCAGTTAAGAGTCAATGCTGAAAAGGTGGGGGTTCCTTTCTTTTCACTGGGTGACAAGATAAATCCTGTAGAGATAGCAAGAAAAGCTATTGCAGAGGCCAAAGAGAAACATTACAATGTTGTGATCCTCGATACTGCAGGACGTTTACAGATAGATGAAAAGCTCATGGATGAGCTTGAGAACATCAAAAAGGCTGTTCCTGTTCAGTGGACGATACTCACTGTAGACGCCATGACCGGTCAGGAAGCAGTCAATGTTGCAGAAACCTTTGCGGATAAGGTAGGTATCGACGGTGCCATCCTCACAAAGTGTGACGGTGATACCAGAGGCGGTGCCGCACTTTCCATAAAGGCCATGACAGGCAAGCCTATACTTTACTTAGGTATGGGTGAGAAGCTTGATGATCTGGAGCAGTTCTATCCTGATCGTATGGCCGGACGTATCCTCGGTATGGGTGATGTACTTTCACTCATCGAGAAGGTTGAAAAGAACCTGGACCAGGAAAAGAGCCGCGAGTCCATGGGCAGACTCACCAAAGGAAAGTTCGACTACAACGACTTCATGGATCAGATGGACCAGATGTCGAAGCTCGGCGGTCTGGGCGGAATCCTCAAGATGCTCCCCGGTCTTTCAGGTCTCGGTGACATCGATATGGACGACACCGAAAAGCAGCTGAAAAAGGTTCGCTCCATCATTCAGTCAATGACCAAAAAAGAGCGTGCCAACCCGGATCTTATCAATCCGTCAAGAAAGCGCCGTATAGCTAACGGTGCAGGAGTTGACATAGCCGAAGTCAATCGTCTTGTTAAGCAGTTTGAACAGATGCGCAAGATGATGAAGCAGTTCGGCGGTGCCATGAGAAGCAAACATGGCCGCGGCGCTTTCGGGGGCTTAGGCGGCTTCGGAGGACTTGGAAATCTCGGCGGTATGGGCCGTGGAGGAAGATTTCCTTTCTGACACACGGATTAATCAGTAATCAAACTGTTAATCATATATAATTATTATTTTTAGAAAATAGGAGAAAACACCATGTTAAAGATCAGATTAAGAAGAATGGGACAGATTCACGCACCATATTACAGAGTTATCGTTGCTGATTCAAGATCCCCAAGAAACGGTAAGTTCATCGAGGAGATCGGTACATACAACCCATGTGTTGAGCCATCAGAGATCAAGATCGATGCTGATAAGGCAAAGCAGTGGATTTCAAACGGTGCACAGCCAACAGAGTCTGTAGCAAAGCTTCTTAAGAGAGCCGGAATCAACTAATCGGCCGAGAGGAGACCTCATGAAGGAATTACTCGAAACTATTGCCAGAGCCCTTGTTCAGAATCCCGATGATGTTACAGTCACCGAGGAAAACAAGGATGGCGAAATCGTCCTGACCCTTTCTGTGAATGAGCAGGATATGGGTAAGGTCATCGGACGTTCAGGCCGTATAGCCAAGGCAATCCGTTCTGTTATGTCTGCTGCCGCAAGCAAGGCTTCGGTCAAGGTATCCGTAGATATTAAGTAAGAGTAATTACTCAGTATAGTTTCTGCTATGCTGAGTATTTATTTATAATAAAAGGAAAAATATGCAGGAAAAACTTAGAGTCGGTACAGTAGTTACCACCCATGGTCTGAAAGGCGAAGTAAAGGTTTATCCTACAACTGATGATCCGGACAGATTTTACGATTTGAAGAAAGTCTTTTTGGATCGCTCCGGTTCAATGGAAAATATGCTTCAGCTTGAAGTTCAGAATGTAAGATTTTTCAAGAATCTTGCCATAGTAAAATTCAAAGATTACGACAACATTGACGATGTCCTCCCATTCCGCAAGGGCGAACTCTATGTTGACAGAGCAGATGCCATTCCTCTTCAGGAGGGCGAATACTTCATCGGTGACATCATCGGGTGCAGGGTACTCGACGAAGACGACAAGGAACTTGGCACAGTTAAGGAATTCCTTGAGACCGGTGCCCATGATGTAATGCTCGTCAAAACTACCGGCAAGGATCTCATGATCCCATACTGCGATCCGTTTATTCTTGAGAAAGCACCGGAAGAGGGATATATCAGGGTTCACCTCATCCCGGGTCTTTTAGATCTATGAAAAATTATTACGTAATGACGCTTTTCCCGGAGCTGATAGAAAATGTAACCAAAGAAAGCATTTCCGGAAGAGCCATAAAGTCAGGTCTCATGAATGTTGAAGCCTTCAATATTCGTGATTATACGAAGGATGCCCACAATCATGTGGATGATTATCCATACGGCGGCGGAGCAGGTATGCTCATGCAGGTCCAGCCCATAGTTGACTGCTACAGACACATAGTTGATAAGATCGGACACAGACCCGCACGTGTCCTCTTTATGTCACCCCAGGGACGGAGATTCGACCAGAAGATGGCAGAGGAGCTTGCGGAGGAGGAAGATATCCTTTTCCTCTGCGGTCACTATGAAGGTGTTGATGAGCGTGCTCTCGAGATTCTCGATGTTGAAAATGTCTCCATCGGAGATTATGTTCTCACAGGAGGCGAGCTTCCGGCTCTCAGCATGATAGATTCCATTTCAAGACTTGTTCATGGTGTCCTCAACAAAGACGAATCCCATGAGATAGAGAGCTTTTCCGACGGACTTCTGGAATATCCCCAGTATACCCGTCCCGAGAATTACGAGGATCGTACAGTTCCGAAGATACTTTTGTCCGGCGACCACAAAAAGGTGGACGAATGGCGCCATCAGATGAGCCTTGAGCGCACAAAGGAGCGCCGTCCGGATCTCTATGAGAAGTATGTAGCCGAACATCCTGAAGAATTTATGCCTAAAAAGCCTAAAAGGCGCAGAAAAAAACCTGCGGCTCCTCAGGAATCAGTTATGTCCTCCCCTTCGGAGAATATTGATCCTGTTTCTTCAGAGATATGTTCTCCGGACAGTAAGTCCTGACCTGAAGAATTTACAGAGTTTTAAGATAATTGAGGCTATAGAGCCATAAAACACCCTTGCATTATAGGGTAATATATGTTAAAGTACACGAGTTGTGACTAAAAGAGATATTCCTCTGACGGTTCCATCTGCTTGGAATAGGGGATTCCGGATAGATAAGGCCGGACGATAAATCCGTGAATGAATGTCAAATAGTATTAGGAGGTAGCACAATGGCAAACAGCGATATCATTAAGAACATTGAGCAGGGCCAGCTTAAGGCTGAGGTTCCTCAGTTCAACACAGGTGACACAGTTAAGGTTTACAACAAGATCAAAGAGGGTAACCGTGAGAGATTACAGATCTTCGAGGGTACAGTTCTTAAGATCCAGGGTGGTTCAAACAGAATCACATTCACAGTAAGAAAGACTTCTAACGGTGTAGGTGTTGAGAAGACATGGCCACTTCACAGCCCAATGGTTGAGAAGGTAGAGGTTGTTAGAGCTGGTAAGGTTAGAAGAGCTAAGCTTACATATCTCAGACAGCGTACAGGTAAGGCTGCCAAGGTTAAGGCACTTTAATCTGTTGTTGATTAAGATCTTTGGGGTGTTCCGTTTACGGGATGCCCCTTTTTTTATCCATAGTACACTTTATACGATATAATATACAGAAATTATCTTACTAATTGACCAGACAGGAGAACCGCTATGCGCGAAAAGAGTTTTATACAGATTGCCGTACATACACTGACCAATATCTTCGTCCTGATAGCATTGGCATGGTTCATAGTCCACAGTTTCCTCACTACAGTAGAGATTTCCGGTCACAGCATGGAACCCGCTCTGTCATCAGGGGACCTGGTGATGGTGGACACCCTGAAATACAAATTTTTGGCTCCCGACCGTTTGGATGTGGTGATATTCCAGAAAAACGACTCAACTGAAAATATCAAAAGAGTTGTAGGTCTCCCCGGAGAGACAGTTGTCATCCAGAACGGACGTATATACATAAACGGCACGCTTCTTGAAAGCGACACTATTTCCAATATTTCCCTCGCCGGTATTGCGGAAAAGCCCGTCCAGCTTATGGATGACGAGTATTTTCTGATAGGTGACAATGCTGACTCCTCCGAGGACAGCCGCTTCATCAACGTGGGAAATGTTCACAAGTCACAGATACTCGGCAAGGTCTGGTTCAGGCTGCTGCCCATAGATAAAGTGAGTTTAGTTAAATAAAGGAGAATCCTATGAATATACAATGGTATCCCGGTCATATGGCGAAGGCCAAGAGAAACATCAGAGAAGACCTGAAGCTCGTAGACCTTGTTATCGAAGTCGTTGATGCCCGCTGCCCTGAATCCTCCAGAAATCCGGATGTAGACAGTTTTGCAAAGGATAAATCACGCATACTGCTTCTCAACAAGGCAGATCTTGCAGATAAAAGAATCACACAGAAGTTCGCGGATTATTACGCCGGAAAGGGCTTCTATACCATGGAGATCGACGCCAGAAACAAGGGTTCCCTGAAAAAGCTTCCGAATCTTATCGAGGAGGCCTGCCAGCCTGTTATCGAAAAGAATCTCAAGAAGGGCATAAAGACTCCTTCCATCAGAGCCATGGTACTGGGAATCCCCAATGTAGGCAAGTCAACCTTCATCAATTCCTATGTAGGAAGATCCATGGCAAAGACCGGAAATAAGCCCGGTGTCACCAGAGGAAATCAGTGGATCAATGTAGGAAAAAGACTCCAGCTTCTTGATACCCCGGGTATAACCTGGCCTAAGTTCGAGCGGGAAATAGTAGGTCTTAATCTGGCCCTCATCGGATCCATCAACGACCAGATCATAAACATTGACGAGCTGGTATTTTATCTTCTTAAATATCTGGTGAGATACTATCCTTCAGCACTTATCGAAAGATACGGTGATTCTCTTTCCGGCATAGATGAAGCCATCAGGGTATTTGATGAGATCGGAAAGAAGCGTGGCTGCATCAAGAAGGGCGGAGATATAGACTACTCAAAGACCGCAAAGATAATCCTGGATGATTTCAGAAACGGCCGCCTCGGAAAGATCACCCTTGAGCACACACCGGGCTCAACAGATGATGTAGTTGCATCTGTTGAGGATGCGCTCAAATAAGTTTAGGCAGCATTTAATTGTTGCCGACAAGGACCGATCTGTTTAACTTCAGTGACTACATAGGTCATAAACCGAAGAAAGTCAGTCTGTAACAATCATCATTTTTCAGAAAGGACATCCGGCTTTTCCGGAGAAAGACATGCGCGAATTAAAAGGAGAACGTCTCGAAAAGGAACTGGAGCGGCTTAAGCTCATGCACGAATACGAAAATGCTCATCCCGAAGCTGCATTCATCGCAGGTATAGACGAGGCAGGCAGGGGTCCCCTTGCAGGTCCTGTGGTAGCTGCCTGCTGCATACTTCCAAAGGATGTGGAAATTCTTTATCTCAATGACTCAAAGAAGCTGAGCGAGAAGCGACGTGAAGCTCTTTTCCCCGAGGTTAAGGAGAAAGCATTGGCATACGGTGTGGGTATCATCGATGAGAAAACCATCGACGAAATCAACATACTTCAGGCGGATTACGAGGCCATGCGTGTGGCTGTCAGCCTTGCTTCAAAGATGCTTTCAGAAAAGGGGCTCGGCAATGCTCCTGAGCTTCTCCTAAACGATGCGGTGATCATCCCGGAAGTGGATATCCCTCAGATCTCCATTATAAAGGGCGATGCCAAATCGGTTTCCATCGCAGCTGCAAGTGTTCTTGCAAAGGTCACAAGGGACCATCTCATGGAAAAGTATGATGAGATGTACCCGGGTTATGGCTTTGCGAAGCACAAGGGCTACGGAACCAAAGCTCATATCGAGGCACTGAAGGAACTGGGACCATGTCCCATACACAGAAGATCCTTTATAAAGAAGTTCGTCTGACAGTACAGGTTCACAGCCTGAAAACTCAAATCCCGGAAAGAACAAGTCTGAAAGTGGAATTTCAAACTTGATCAGCGGGGCATCGGCAGAATTCCGGTAAACTCAATTCATGCCCCATGGAGGTAAAAATGAGCACTAATTCATCGGAAGATAAAACCATACCTTCAGTTTTCACCGCTCCGAAACCGGCAAACCCCGCCTCAGAAAAGAAATCCTCCCTTCGTGGCATCCGGCGGCAGGCAAACCATGAAAAGGGGCAGAAATCGGAAGCTCTGGCAGCATCTTATCTCGAAGAAAACGGATACAGAATACTGGAACGTAACTGGCGTTTCCATAAGAACGAGATCGACATCATCGCTAAAGATGGTGACTATCTCGTTTTTGTTGAGGTCAAAGCCAGAAAAAATGCTCTTCACGGGTTCGGCTGTGAGGCGGTGGATCTGAAAAAACAGAAACTCATAAAAAAAGTAGCCGAAGCATACCTCATATTCAACAGGCTCAGCTTAACCGGTACACCATCCCGTTTTGACGTCATTTCCATAGACGGAGAGGCTATATGTCTGTTTAAAAATGCATTTTGATATGGTATAATCTTTTGTCAGTGTCATAGGTTCCTAAGACGGCTCTCATTATACATACAGAGTCATGCCACCATGACGCACCTACCTTTACTAAAAGTTATATCGGAGGCACACATGTTAGCTAAAGACAGTGAAAAGAAAATCATTCTTACCGGTGACAGACCAACCGGAAAACTCCATCTCGGTCACTATATCGGATCTCTCAAGAGAAGAGTCGAGCTCCAGAACTCCGGCAAGTTCGATGAAATCAATATTCTTGTTGCCGATGATCAGGCATTAACCGACAACTGGGCAAATCCCAAGAAGGTTCGTGACAATATAATCGAAGTTACATTGGATTACTTATCCGTAGGTATCGACCCGGATAAGGCATTCATTTCCATTCAGTCCGCAATTCCTGCACTGCACGCACTTACTTTCTACTACATGAATCTCGTTACAACACAGAGACTTTCCAGAAACCCGACTGTAAAGTCCGAGATGCAGATGCGCGGATTCAGCGGAAACGACTCTGACGATAACGAAGCAGGTCTTCCTGCCGGCTTCTTTACATATCCTGTTTCACAGGCAGCCGATATCACAGCATTTAAGGCAACAACCGTTCCTGCAGGAGA
>DFGZ01000119.1 GCA_002371295.1 Oribacterium sp. UBA3737
TCATTCTCTGAATCTTCATGCCCTTTACCCAGTCATTTTCATCTACGTAGATCTCAACCGGATTCTGAAGAAGATCGAAGATAATGCCTTCTTCCTTAGCATGATGAACTTCCTCTACTCTTGCAGGAAGCTCTTCCTCTGAACGTCTGTATACAACGTGTACTTCTGCTCCAAGACGAAGTGCTGTTCTTGCAGCATCCATAGCAACGTTACCGCCGCCTACTACAACCACCTTCTTACCTACCTTGATAGGGGTATCTGCATCCTCGCGGAATGCCTTCATAAGGTTATTACGTGTAAGGAACTCGTTTGCAGAGTATACACCGTTAGCAGACTCACCCGGAATGTTCATAAACTTTGGAAGTCCTGCACCTGATCCGATGAATACAGCATCAAAGCCTTCTTCATTAAGCAGATCATCAATTGTGAGTGATCGTCCGATGATAACATTGGTATCTATCTTAACGCCAAGCTTCTTTACGTTTTCAATCTCAGGACGAACTACTCTGTCCTTAGGAAGACGGAACTCAGGAATTCCGTAAACCAGAACTCCACCGGGCTGATGGAATGCCTCAAAGATGGTCACATCATAACCAAGCTTTGCAAGATCACCTGCACAGGTAAGTCCTGAAGGACCCGATCCGATAACAGCCACCTTCTTACCATTAGGCTCTCCCGGCTTTGCAGCAACATAATCATGCTCTCTTGCCCAGTCAGCAACATATCTCTCAAGCTTACCGATGGAAACAGGCTCTCCCTTGATGCCTCTTACACACTTACCCTCACACTGTGTCTCCTGAGGGCAAACACGTCCGCAGACTGCAGGAAGTGCAGAAGAAAGCGCGATAACATCGGCTGCACCTGCAATATCTTTCTCCTTGATCTTTGTGATGAAATCAGGAATGTGAATAGAAACAGGACACCCCTTCATGCAGAGAGGATTCTTACAGTTAAGACATCTCTCTGCCTCAAGTACAGCTTCCTCATCATTATATCCAAGACAAACTTCCTCAAAGTTTGTAGCTCTTACCTTTGCGTCCTGCTCACGAACAGGAACCCTTGTCATAGAATTATTCATCTTGTGCCTCCCCGATCATTTATCTGCTTCGCAACCGCCGGAGTGTGTAGCACCCTCCTGAAGCCGAAGCATCGCTCTGCCTTCTTCGTCCCTATACTGTCTCTGACGCTTCATAGCAAGGTCAAAGTCAACAAGGTGTCCGTCAAATTCAGGTCCGTCAACACATGCAAACTTAACCTGATCGCCAACAACAAGTCTGCATGCTCCGCACATACCTGTTCCGTCGATCATAACCGGGTTCATGGAAACGATGGTAGGAATTCCAAGATCCTTAGTTGTAAGGCAGGCAAACTTCATCATGATAACAGGTCCGATGGCAATGCACTGTGTATACTTCTTGCCCTGCTCGTTTACAAGCTTCTTAAGGATATCTGTTACAACTCCCTTATCACCGTATGAGCCATCATCAGTACATACATAAACATTGGCAGCCACCTTGCGAAGATCCTCCTCCATGATAAGAAGATCCTTGCTTCTTGCACCGAGGATGACATCAGCCTCGATGCCATGCTCGTGAAGCCACTTTACCTGAGGGTATACAGGAGCTGCGCCAACACCGCCGGCAATGAAAATGATGGACTTCTTCTTAAGCTCATCGATCGGGGTGTCTATCATCTCTGACGGCTTTCCGAGAGGTCCCACAACATCTGTAAAGCAGTCTCCTGCCTTCAGCTTACTCATCTTTTCCGTAGAGGCTCCAACTACCTGGAATACTATGGTAATAGTCTCTTCTTCTCTGTCATAGTCAGCGATAGTAAGCGGAATTCTTTCTCCAAGCTCACCGAGCTTTACGATCAAAAACTGACCGGGTTCGCATTTTTTGGCAACAAATGGTGCTTTAACAACCATAAGCCAATCCTTATCAACTAAGTGCTCAACTTTAGTGATCTCGTACATGATCTCCTCCATGATATTCATCGAAATTTGCATCGGAACACGGGCCTTAACCCTCCACACCCAAATCCGGTTTGCAATTAGCTTTTATTATAATCATTTTGCACTTGATGAACAATAAATTTTTAACAATCATGTGATGGTTTTGACAAAAAAAGCAAAAAAATCTGTATACACTGTGCTTTTCACATAATTAAATATTGCAAAAAATTCTCGTTTTTAACAAAAAACAGTTGGCAATCAATAATATAATTCCTACAATATATATGGTGTGATGGTCAAAACAGTTGCGCTTTTATAAGTTGGGCTATAGAATATATCCTTACGTTAAAAACGCATTATAAGAATACAATTTATAAGAATGTCTTCTCCGATTTGAGCATCTCTTTGTCGAATCAGAAATTGAACTCGATATGCCTTAAATCAGGTCCGGTCACGGCCCGAAAAGACATACCTGTACTGAAGACCTGCACAATAATCACAACAGGAGGTGCGCCATGGATGAACTGAATAAGCAGGATGAAACTCTTGTTCAAAATCAGGAAACAACAGAAGCGGAAAAACCTGTTTCCAATGAACTCCTCATTTCTTCCACTGATAACGATGAAAAGTCCGATAACAGTACTGTAAATGCCGTTAACAATGACGGCTCTTCCGGATCAAAGCAAAACAGGCAGAGAAACGAACGCCCCGGAGACAGTGATGAGGATGAAGAGCCCGAGATTCCGGAGGAATCCAGACCTAACCTTACAGATCTCTTTGAATCGATTCCTGACGAAAATAAAAAAGACAATGATGAACGAAATCTGATTCATACGGATTCAGATGACTTCGATGATTCCAAAACGGATGAGGATAAGGATTCGGACGAGCTCGAAGATCTCATTGATGAAGGTAACAAAAAAGACATCAGCGACTACTATGAAGACATGCAGACCGCCGACTTCGTCGAAGAGATCGATGACCTCGATGATGAGGATATCGAAAAGCTGCCCGAATTCCTCAATACAGAACAGCTGACCGAAATCATGGAAGAGGCTGACGATGAAACCCGTCAGCGTATCGGTGATCATCTTTCAGATGATACCCTTCTTGAAATGTTCGAGGACATGTCAAAGGATGATATCGTTGATATCCTCGGAGAAATGGAGATTGCAAGACGTAAGCGGCTTCTTAACCGGATGAAGTCCGGGGATCGTAAGATCATTCACACTCTCCTGCAGTATCCCGATGACAGTGCCGGCGGTATCATGACCACTGAGTACATCGCACTTCGTGAGGACAGAACCTGTGCAGAAGCCCTTGACACCATCCGTGATATAGGTCCTAAAACAGAGGTCATAGAAACCATCTATGTAACTGATGAGGATCGCCTGAAAAAGCTGGTAGGAACTGTCGATCTGAGAGATCTTCTCAGTTCTCCCCGTAACACAAAGCTCTGCGATATCATGGATGATCAGGTGGTATCGGTAGAACCGGAAGTGGATCAGGAAGAGGTTGCCCAGGTAGTATCAAAGTACGACTTGCAGGCCATTCCCGTAGTTTCCAGTAAAGGCTCTATCCTTGGCATCATCACCGTCGATGATATCATCGATGTCATCAACGAGGAACACGATGAGGATATCGCTCACTTGGGAGGAACCTCCGCAGAGGAGGGACTCGATACCTCTTTGATGGAATCGGTCCGTCTGCGTCTGCCCTGGCTTCTGATAAATCTCCTTACTGCATTTCTTGCTTCCTTTACTGTAAAGGTTTTTGAATCCACCATTGCCCAGGTAGTTGCACTTTCGGCTACCATGACTATAGTTTCCGGAATGGGCGGCAATGCAGGAACCCAGACCATGTCCATCATGGTACGTGAACTTTCAAATAACGACGTGGATTTCGCAGAGAACTGGAAGTCATTTGTTAAAGAGATCTTTCTGGGAGTCGTCGACGGTGCAGCAACAGGACTTGTAACAGGAATCGTAGTCTCATTTGTTTACGGCAACTTCTTCCTGGGAGTCATCATCTTCCTTGCTATGATCGGAAATCTCATGGTATCCGGAATATTCGGCTTTCTGGTTCCGCTCACCCTGGACAAGCTTCACGCGGATCCGGCTCTTGCCTCAAGTATATTTGTCACTACAGCAACAGATGTCTTGGGCTTTTTCATTTTCCTTGGTCTTGCTGAGCTTTTCCTTCCGGTACTGACCTGACAAAATATCAAATATGTAACTAAAAAATCCGGGATCATTCAGATCCCGGATTTTTCATATTATTCACTTACTTTCTGAACCAGATCAGAAATCAACCTCTGTATCATAATAGCAGCACTTAAGGAGCTTCTCCATCTCCTCCTGGCTCGGCTGACGAGGATTTGAACCTGTACATGCATCACCGATTGCAAGCTCTGCGATCTTTGGAAGTCTCTCAAGGAATACCTCCTCAGGAACGAAGCCCTGCTCTGTTGGGAATGAATCCTTACCATAATTCTTGATGCAGTGAGGAATATTCATATCATCATTCATCTTGCGAAGGTACTTGATGAGCAGATCTACCTTCTCATCATCATTAGAACCGCCGAGATGCATGTAATCTGCGATAACACCATATCTCTTCTTTGCTGTCTCATCCTTTGCATTAAATGCGATGACCTTTGGAAGGTACATAGCATTGGCTGCACCGTGGATGATATGTGCGCCGTAATCCGCGAAAGCTGCTCCTGTCTTGTGAGCCATGGAATGTACTATGCCGAGAAGTGCATTGGAGAATGCCATACCTGCAAGGCACTGAGCATTGTGCATGGCATCACGTGCTGTCATATCATCATTGTATGACTTAACGAGATTCTCCTGGATCATCTCAATAGCATGAATAGCAAGAGGATCTGTGAAGTCACAGTTAGCTGTAGAAACATAAGCCTCAACAGCATGTGTCATAGCATCCATACCTGTGTGTGCAACCAGCTTCTTAGGCATGGTCTCTGCAAGCTCAGGGTCAACGATGGCAACATCAGGTGTGATCTCAAAATCAGCGATAGGATACTTAACGCCGTTTGCATAGTTTGTGATGATTGAAAATGCGGTAACCTCTGTTGCAGTACCTGAGGTTGAAGAAACCGCGCAGAAATGTGCCTTGCGGCGAAGCTCAGGGATACCGAATACCTTGCACATATCTTCAAATGTGCAGTCAGGATACTCATACTTGATCCACATTGCCTTTGCTGCATCGATAGGTGATCCGCCGCCGATGGCAACGATCCAATCAGGCTTGAACTCTGCCATGGCTTCTGCACCCTTCATAACAGTTTCAACAGAAGGGTCTGACTCGATTCCCTCAAAGATCTCAACCTCAAATCCTGCTTCTTTGAGATAATCCTCTGCTTTCTGAAGGAAGCCGAACTTCTTCATGGAACCGCCGCCTACACAGATCATAGCTCTCTTGCCCTTAAAGTTCTTAAGCTCTGCAAGTGAGCCCTTGCCATGATAAACATCTCTTGGTAAACAAAATCTTGCCATAACACAATCTCCTTTTTATACTTTAGTGTCCGGTTGGCAATATATTCTAACTCCGATGCCAATCGTTATTTTTTTAACGTTATTAAAAATTATAACACCGCAAAAGAACACAAACAACAACTTAAGACATTAGGTTGATAAAAATTTAACCATTCTTTTTGTTAATGTTTCTTATTGACAAATCTGATACAATAGTCGGTGATAAAAATGCTTTTTAACTAATTAGTTTAGAAAGAGGTATATATGATTAAAATTGAAAGAACTTCTGTTATGAATCTTGAAAATGCCATGAGAGGCGCACGTAATCCGCTGAACTCCTGGGCACGTTCAGACAGTTCCTATGATGAAGAAGGAAACTATATTCTCGGCCCCAACGATCTTTCCCTTGCCAAGCGTCTCCGTATCGCAGGTTCAGATCACCGCAAGTACGTTCGTATGATCATGGTATGCTGTGATATCACAGCCCCTATCTACTGGTGGAAGGAGTACGATACCTATAAGATAGCAACCGTTGCCAACTCAACCTCCACCATGCATAAGATCCACAGCAAGCCTATCGAGTACGATGACTTTTCCCATGATCACCTCACACCTGATGCCGAAAAAATAATGAAGGATTACATCGCTGAAATCGAGAAGATCCGTCAGCGATACATGTCGGAGGGCAAGAACAAGGACGACTGGTACGACCTCATTCAGATGATTCCCGAATCCTACAATCAGATGAGAACAGTCACTCTCAACTACGAGACCCTCATCAATATCTACTTTGCAAGAAGATACCATAAGCTTGAGGAGTGGCACACTTTCTGTGAATGGATAGAGTCACTTCCGTATGCACAGGAGATCATCATAGCAAAGAACGATGAGGCTGATCCTGAAGCATAATTGAATAAAGAAAAGAGACTGAATAAGTGCCGTGCGGATCCAATTCAGTCGCCTAAAAAACAAAACCACGCCAGCGAATCCAACCGGGACTCTGCAGCGTGGTTTTTTCATCTTTTTTCTCTGAATTTTACACCGGAATGCTTTTCCCTAAAGTCACAGAATAAATAAGCCTTTCCTTCACCCTTTTACCTGTAATTGATTCAAGTGCCTTTGCGTAAAGCTCCAGCTGCTTTTTATACCTTCCTACAAGTATATCTTCTGTCTTCACATGATCTGTCTTATAGTCAACGAGCACTATCTCATCGTCCTCTATGAAGAATGCATCTATTATGCCCTGAAGCAGTATATGCTCTTTCACAGTTCCTGTCCCAAACAGCTCATTATGCGGAAGATTCAGCATGAAGTGCCGTTCTCTGAAAAGGTTCCCGTTCCTCTGGGCCCTTCTGAAACGTGAAGCGAGATCACTGTTCATGAAACACTTAAAGCGCTCCTCTTTTATAAGCTTATATTCCTCCTCAGGCAGCTTCTCCTTCAGCTGCTGCATAAATCTCTCCGGAGCATCCTCATAATCATACCTTTCAAAAGCACGGTGGTAGGCATCACCAACTACCGCACCTGCCTTACCGGTCATACGTACATCCGGCTTCCCGGATCCGTAATCCCCGGCAGAAAAGCCCTCTGTATCCGAATGATCCGCTGCAATCATCCAGGATCCTTCCCCTTCGGAATGACGTTCAGTTTCAAACTTCTCAATCTCTGCTTCCTTAAGCTCCGAAACAGAATGCTTCGGATAAAGTCCCACCGCATCCTGGTGTGCATAATTATATGAAAAAGAAAGAAGCTCTTTCTGATACTCATCACCCTCTGTATCCAGGTTCATTATCTGCTGAATGAGAGACGCCTGCTGCTCCTCCAGACTTTCCTCCCTCTCCTGCATGATCCTGTGTATATCCGACAAAGTGTATACCTTCACGGAAATGGGACTTCTTATGTCTCTTACCTCACTTTTATCTTCAAGCTTCAGCCTTCCTTCTGCCATAACTATCCAGTCAAGGTAATTTGATGCATTTCTGACAGCAGTTGTGCTTAGCCCGTTTTCCGTATCCCTGAACTTTTCCAGAAGCTTTTCGGCATCACCTACGGTAGCTGTAAGTATCAGCTTATCAACAGCTCTCGTCATACCGACATACAGAACACGAAGCTCCTCACCAAGCTGATCGGTTTCCAGCTTTTCCCTTATGGCTGCTCTCTTAAGTGACGGGATCCTGACCTTGTTTTCAAGATCCACGTAATTGCAACCTATTCCGTATTCGGAATCTATCAGTATCTTTGCATTGAGATCCTGTTTGTTGAACCTCCGTCCCATACCCGACAGGAACACCACAGGAAACTGAAGTCCCTTTGACTTATGTATGGACATGACTCTCACAAGGTCATCCTGATCCGAATAAACGGAGGCCTCCCCCTGATCATCATCGTATTTCTTCAGCTTCTCGATATACCTGATATAGTCAAAAAGTCCCTTATATGAAGTCTTTTCAAAGGACAGAGCCATATCCACCAGAGCATCCAGATTTGCCTTTCTTCTGCTTCCCGAAGGCATGGCAGTCACATAATTATAGTATCCTGTCTCATCGTAGATTCTGTACAGAAGTTCATGAATCGAAAGATAATGTGACATCTGTCTGAATTTCTCTATATCCCTGTAAAGACCGAGCAGCTTATCCGCAAGCTCATCTCTCAGGGGTTCACAGCTCCCGACCTTGTCCTCATCTAGAATCCTGTATATTCCGTAAATCTCTTTGTCCTTCTCATCCTGATCTTCTTCCGGTACTTCGAAAACCACCATTTCACTGCCTGCTCCGGAAACATCAGTCCCGGAAAGCTCCTCGTAAATGGGTCTCAGCGTACCTCTGGAATTCACTATCTCCGCCATCTCCTCATCCGTAAATTTATAGATGTCGGAATGCATAATAGCCGCCAGAGGAATATCCTGCTCAGGATTGTCTATTACATTCAGAAGACTCAGAACAGTCTCCACCTCTACCGTATTGAAATACCCCTCGTTGCTGGTGCAATAGGCAGGAATTCCCTCTTCATTCAGCACATCCACCAGTGTGTCAGCCCATGATCCCGGAGAACGTGTCAGTATGACAATGTCTCTGTAGGGAGTCTTTTCCTGCCTGTCGTGAAGCTCATGGATACGGTGAGCTATGAGACGGGCCTCCGCCTCCTCCTTCAAAAGCTCCTCTCCTTCAAAAAGATCCCTTGAAAGCTCCTTGTTGTTTTCCATAATAAGAAGCTCTGTAAGGTACTCTTTCTTCAGCTCCTCCGAATATTCGGCAGACGGGAATCCATAGTGAAGAGCGGCCCTTTCCGTGTAGTCAATGCCTCCTACAGGTGCTGTCATGACCTGCCTGAACACATCGTTAGCGGCGCTTATGACCTCGTTTCTGCTTCTGAAGTTCTGACTCAGCTCTATGGTCGGATAGTTCACATCATTGTACTTCTGAAGAAAAAGATCCGGTCTTGCCTGCCTGAAGCTGTAGATGGACTGCTTCACATCACCCACCTGAAAAACATCCGGTCTTCCGAAACGCTCGGAGGAAAGAGCCGAAATAAGCTCCTCCTGTACATAGTTTGAGTCCTGATATTCATCCACCAGTATCTCTCTGTACCTTTTGGCATAGTCATCCGCTATCTGGGAAAAGCATCTCTTCCCCTCTTCGTCCACTGTGTACAGTATCTCCAGCGCCTTATGCTCCAAATCGCCGAAATCAAGCATATGGCGCTTTGCCTTCTGATCCTGAAATCTCTCGATGAACTCCCTTGTGAGATCCGCCAGCACCCTGATGCCGGCCTGTATCCCGGCCTCCATCTTTTCTTCTGTTTCACTGTCCGGAATAACTATTCCTTCCGCTATCGCCTTAAGATCCTTCTTTACAGAGTCTCTGATATTCTTTGCCTTGTCCTTAAGAGCCGCCTTTGAAGGCTTAAGTCTTCCGAAACATCCGCATGCAGCATTCACTGCTGCCGCAAAGCCCTCAATATCGGAGGCTTCTGAAACAGCGTCGATGGCGTTCAGATTGGCAGTGAACTCATCTATATAGGCTTCAGGCCCCTCCGGGTCCTCACATATAGATAAAGCATATTCCATGTCCTCTGCATCATCTCTGACCCTTGCCCTGAGCTGGTTCAGATAAAATCTCTTCCAGTTACGGCCTCCGTCCTCCTGATTCATGCAGCTGTCCAGATACTCCATGGGCCAGGGACTCGCTTCGGCATAATCGTGAAGCCGGAGTATAAGCTCCTCAATTCCGGAATCACTCTTTCCTCCCGAAAAGGAATCCACAAAATTCAGGAAATCCTCATCCTCCTGAATAGCATAATGCTCCTCCAGAATATCTGATATCACATCACTCTTCAGCAGCTTAAGCTCTCCGCTGTCACCCATTCTGAACCCCGGATCCAGGTCTATAGCCGCATAGTTTTCCGTTATGAACCTCTTACAGAAGGAGTCAATGGTGGAGATATTGGCATTCTGGATATTCCCGGCCTCACGTATGAGTCCGGCATCATAGGGGTGCTTTGCCAGCTGCTTATCGATAGCGGACTTTATCCTCTCTCTCATTTCCTGAGCTGCTGCATCCGTAAATGTCATGATGACCATCTGTTCCAGAGACAGAGGATCATCCTTATCCATAATCCTTTGGATCACATGTTCAACGAGGACCGCCGTCTTTCCGGAGCCCGCAGCTGCTGCCACCAGCAGATTTCCATCCTTATGGTCTATGACCCTTTGCTGATCATCCGTCCACTTCATCCTGAGGCTCCTCCGGCATTATTTCTTTCCAAATTTCTTCGGGTTTCATCATAATCTGTTTCCTGTATCTGTATCCCTCGATACGTCTGTCAAATTTACATATACTGTGATAAGGACAGTAATCACAGACGGTGCTGTCCTTACCGAAATCCATGGGATCCACAGAGATCCTTCCGCACTTTATCTCACCCGCAAAACGCTGCATGAGCTCATCAATATACCTTCCCAAAGCCTCAAACTGCTTTGTGGAAGCAACATATTTTTTGCTGATATCTACGGCGCCGCCTTTTAGGGTGACCGGAATGACCTCCGAATCCTTTTCTATGTCCCTGTCCAGCTTTTTTACTATTTCAAGTTCGGAGTTCACAAGCCCGTCTGCTTTAAGCTCCTTGAGAAGCTCCTTTTCTGCATTTTCGGGGGTCCTGTCAGCTTTGTACTCAAGTACCGGATCCTGTATTCTGTAATACAGCATGGCAGCGGGAAGTATTTCCTTATTCTGATTTCTGTTCTGATAATCCGTCATGGCATAGCTCATATATGTTACGAGCTGCAGCTGAAGACCGTTATAGACCTTTGTTAGATCAAAGGCTGTCTTCCCGGACTTGTAATCGATTATCTTCACATATACGTGGTCAGAATCCCTTGCCACATCAATTCTGTCTATCCTTCCCTTAAGCCTCAGCCCGTTCCTCACATAATCAAACTGCTTTTCCATGCCGTCCACATAGAATTCTCCATGCTTAAGCTGCTCGGACAGTGCCCAAAGAGTGAGCTTAGTGATATTTCCCGCCTTATGTATAAGATACCTGTTTCTTGCTGTATCGAACAGCATTCCGTAATTGTAGGTCTCAGCCACGTCACGGACACTGTTTTCGGCAAGTGCATTAAGCTCCTCTGAACTTAGCTCCTCCAGCTTTTTATTCATATTAAAGGTATCCCTGAAGCTCTTTTCGATGGCAGAATGGTAAAGATTTCCTATATCGAACATCTGAACCTCAAAGGTCTCTCTTTCTGTGAGTTTAAGTCCATACTGAAGAAAATGGGCATAGGCACACTGGGCGAATCTTTCAAGTCTGGTTATGGAGCCGCTTATCATATCACCGTAAAGCATTTCCGACACTTCCGGCTTAAGATCCGCATCCACATAATGTGTAAATGCCGCAGAAATAAGATCCAGGATCTTTTCTCTGTAGCTCTCATCATCGTTAAGAATTCTCAGAAATCTGAGAAGCTTCTCATATTCAGAACCCTCGGTTACCGGCTGTCCTACTGTTTCCGGAAGCTCCGACGCGATAAAACGTACTGCCTCCTTACGGGTAAATATCAGTGGTTTAAGTCTCCTCAGCTTTTTCACCTTGAAATCAAGAAACATATCCTTGATTTCTCCTATAATTCCCGAAGGCTTGACTCCTTTTCCGTCCCTGCCCTTCATGGGATAGCTGAGCACCAGTTTTTCCGACGGATTTAAAAGCGCTCTGTATATATAGAATCTTTGTATCAATGCTTCTTCGGTGCGGTCAGGCGCAAGCTCGGCCCCTATCTCAGAAAACAGCTTCCTGTCCCTGTCAGTGATTATCTTATGGTCACTCTCAGCCTTTGGTACTTCTGTAGAAGTAATTCCCGCAACAAAAAATACCAGAGGATTTGAAAATCTCGATCTGGTAAGATCTCCTATGACCACCTGATCCATGGTGGCGGGAATGACCCTTACTGAGGCCTCCGAAAGACCAGCCTCAAGTATGTCCTTGAAATCGCTCACGGAAATGATCGTTTCCCCGAGAAGTCTTTGCATCTGGTCAAGAACATTATCAACAGCAGAAATGCTTTCCTTAATGAATTCTCCTCGATTCTGGTCTCCCTCGCCCTTCAGCTTTTCGGCAAGTGAAATCACATATCTTTCCGCCTCAGCAGAAAGCATGAACTCCCTGAGAGCCTGAATCTTCCCCTCTACATCCATGTCCCTGCTTTTTATCTTTTTCGAAAGTTCGATAAGCGGAAGGAACAGTTTCTTCCGTAGAGGCTCCATTTTGCTCTCGTCTCCATCCTTTTCGATCCAGACAGCGTCATATTTGGAAATTCCGCGTTTTCCTGTTTTACGGAGGAAATTATCCATGATATCGATCTCATGCTCTTCCATGGGATCTCCCTTGGGACATGAACGGAGAAATCTTATGACCGAATCAAAGGTAAAGTTTTGATCAACAGCCTCCAGAGCAGAACAAAGGATACCGGCATAAGGCGCATCCATGAGACTGCCGGGATCATCAAAGAAATATGGTATTCCCGCTTCGGAAAAGACCTTATAGACGATATCCCTGTACCCTTCCGGATTTGTAAGGATGATTCCGATATCCCGATATCTCATCCTGCCGCTTCTTATCAGCGCTTCTATCTCTGTAGCTATGGCTTCAATCTCCTGCCTCTGGTCCGCAGCCTCCCAGATGCTGAGCGCATCCCCCGCTTCAGTCTTTACGGTTTCTTCCCCGAATCTGTAGATCCTTCTCTCAAGTACATCCAGGGCGTGTCCGTGAGGGGTATCGAATCTGAAGGCAGGTCTGTCCTTACCGCGCTCCTCACCGGTCCAGGCATCGAAGCGGTTCACATCTATTTCCGGAACTATCTCCACCTTTAACTGCCGGGCCATTTTCGTGAGCTTTTTGATAGTCTGTCTCGATAGGTAGAACAGGTCCTCAGGCCCACGCTCATCATATATGGATTCCCTTGCGTCAATGCTTACATCCAGGGTCACCATGGTCTCTTTTGCTGCAGGCAGGATCTCCTCCATGATATCAAGCTGCACAGGAGTAAATCCCGTAAAACCGTCAAAAGCCACAACAGCTCCCTTAAGAAGCTCTGATTCCGGCATACTTCTGTAAAGCTTATCCAGTATCTCCTCCTGAGTGAGATACCCGTGCTCTGTCATGTATTCCTGAAAGCCCTCCAGGATGAGAGCAAGATCATGAAACTTGTTCTTTGTATAGACGGATTCGGCAAGAAAAGCAGCGGAATCCACCATCTCCGGAGTAATCCGGTACTGATAGAATTCCGAAATCTGGGATTTAAGCTCAGAAAGAAAGCCGGCCTTATTCAACTCTCTCTGATAAAGTTTGAGCTTGTCCTTTATCTTTTCTGTCACAGACCTGAGTATCATGACCTTACCCATATCATCGATTATGGCCATCTGGCTTATGGGAATATCAAGCTCCTCAAATACACGATAAGCCAGTCTGTTAAAGCTCAGCACATCGATATTCAGAATTCCGTTTCCCTTATTGAAGAGATGTCCTGTGATCCTCTTCTGCATGGCAAGGGTGTCCTGCTCCGGGACTATAAGGAACCAGTTCTTACTCAGATCCTTCGGGGCTTCCTTTAAAAAATACTGTAAAATATATTCTGTTTTTCCGGCACCGCCGGCACCGAAAATAAATTGAAGACTCATGCACTTACTCCAAAATCATTTATATAAAATTGATGTGATTATCAAATATATTATAACCCACCCGGCCTCATATTAGCACTGAAGCAATCCTTCAAAGGCGTCAGTGCCAATCATCTGGTCATATACTTTTTTCAAAAACTGGTAATTCTAACACATTCAGGTTTCCCCTATAATCCAATTCAACATAAGGATGTCAGTGACAATGTTTAAGCCTTTCAACTCACATTCGTCTTATGACATTGAGACAAAATCAATTACATCTTTGGGGAGGAACAAATTATGAACCAGTCTAAAACCTACAAGCTTTCACTTGCTGCTCTGTTTGCAGCCCTGTCCTATGCGGTTTTCACTTTTTTACAGATAAAGATACCTGTAGCAGGTGATATGACATCCATCCATCTCGGCAATGCCGTAGTGGTTCTTGCTTCATTTATAATCGGCGGCCCTCTTGGGGGAATCGCAGGTGCCATCGGAATGAGCATCGGTGATTTCTTTGATCCTGTCTATGCACCTCTTGTTCCAAAGACCCTTATCTGCAAGACCATAATTGGTCTGATCACAGGTTTTGTCGCACATAAAATCGGTCACATCACCACCAGCGATGATCCGAAGCATATCCTTCGCTTTGCCATCCTTGCCGCAGCCGCAGGTCTTACCTTCAACATTTTTGCCGACCCTATCATCGGTTACTGGTACAAGATCCTCATACTCGGAAAACCAGCTGCTGAGCTTTCACTTAAAATAAACTTTGTATCCACCATAATCAATGCCGTGATTTCTCTCATTGTTTCAACTGTAGTTTACACAGCACTGAGACCGGCACTTAAGCAGTCAGGATTCTTCCTGAAGCTGGCAAATTAACAGCCCGTTTTTCACACCTGAATCCTAATTTGCCCGATGTTTCCGGCAGAATATGTATATCCCTTAAGGAATATCCTCTGCCTTGAATCTTTTCAAATCGAGGGATGAAACGCCCTGCCGGATTCCACTTGGCTGTCAAATGCATGTACCTGCAGGCACGACATGCGCCTTTAAGCCTTATCGCGAATAAAAAAAGAAGCAGCTTCCATAAAGGTTCTGCTTCTTTTTTATTGTTATATCCATTACTTTCTAATATAATGTAATGTACTTTTGTCCTATAAAACTAATTTAAAGGAAAATCATATGTATAATAATGAATTACTTTTCATGACTCCTTTTCTCAAGGAAGTCCTCTGGGGCGGAACCAGACTCCAGGAAAAGTATGGATATAAATCAGATAGTGAAACAGTCGGAGAAGCCTGGGTCGTAAGTGCGAACCGTAACGGTGAAAGCTGTGTACGGGACGGACACTTCAAGGGTATGACGCTTTCAGAATTATGGAAAATGCAGCCTGAGCTCTTCGGGCATCATTCCTCTGGGGAAAGCCCCGAGAATCCGGAAAATGAATCATACAAGGACGCCTACGCATCCTGTTCACAAAAGACAGCTAATATCACTAAATACGACAGCTTCCCGCTTCTTGTTAAGCTCATTTATGCAAAAGACAACCTTTCCATACAGGTTCACCCTGATGATGACTATGCTTACCTTCATGAGAATGGTGGCAGCGGTAAAACAGAATGCTGGTATATCGCTGACTGTGATGAGGGCGCAGACATTATCATCGGACATCACGCAAAGAACAAAGAGGAACTCCGGGAAATGATCATGAACGGGGAATGGGATAAGCTCCTTCGTGTCATACCTATCCATAAGGGTGATTTTTTCTATATCCCTTCAGGTACTGTTCATGCCATCCGTAAGGGCACCCTCCTTCTTGAGATCCAGCAGAACTGCGATCTCACATACAGGCTTTATGATTATGACCGCCTTCAGAACGGAAAACCGAGAGAGCTCCATATTGATAAGGCCATTGATGTCATAAACTATCCTTCCTATGAAAAGGCTTCAGCCCCGGCTTCCGCGGTATCTTCTCATGACGCCTCCACGGATCAGGGGGAGACCCACACCGGACTTTTGCAGTGCAGATATTTTTCAGTGGACAAGTATCTTGTGAAGGATAGGCTCAGCTTGATTCAAAACCATTCCTTCCTGATAGTGGATGTTCTGGAAGGTTCCGGAACTGTTGATGGAATCCCGATAAGCTCAGGTGACAATTTCATCGCTCCATATAATTACGGAGAGCTTCATTTCGAAGGCGATATGACCATCATTACATCACATATCTGACTTTTACATACGAAATTAAAAGGTTCAAATCATTGTTCCGGCACATGATTTGAACCTTTTTCATATACATTAGCTATTCATGATTTTCGTAAGAATACTAAGCTTCATTTTTCCGCTTATTTCTTTATTCTGTTATGCCTTAACTTTCATTCCGACCTTAATGAATCTGAACATGCGGACAGCTCCCTTATAATAGAGCTCCTCTGCATTATCGAGAGCATCCTTAAGTGTCATGGGACCGTCAACCGTGGTCATGATAGAATCGATGCCATGGTCATAGATTTTTTCATAGTCCTTCCCGAGTCCGCCGCAGAGCGCAATTACAGGAACACCATTTCTCTTTGAACGGTCTCCGACTCCCTGCATGACCTTACCGAAGCAGGACTGCCAGTCAGTGCGGCCCTCTCCGGTTACAACCAGGTCAACATCCCTAAGACGCTGATCGAAGTCAATGAGATCAAGAACTGTTTCTATGCCTGACTTCATCTCTGCTCCAAGAAATACTTTAAGAGCTGTGCCGAGTCCGCCGGCTGCTCCGGAACCCTTTATTTCGTCAGGATTGATTCCGAATTCTTTTATGATCACGTCACGATAGTTCTGCATGCCCTTTTCAAGTTCATCAAGTATCTCCGGGGTACCACCCTTCTGCTTACCGAAGGTGTAGGTTGCGCCGTCAGGTCCGCAGAGTGGATTTGTAACATCACACATAACTGTGAAATGTGCCTTCTTTACAGCAGGATCAAGGCCTGTCATATCTATATGCTTTACCTTTCCGAGATCACTTCCCTTTCCTTCAAGAACATTGCCGTCCTCGTCAAGGAACCTGATTCCTAATGCTCTGGCAAAGCCCATTCCGCCGTCATTTGTGGCTGAACCGCCGATGGCGATGGCAATTTCTGTATAACCTGCATCAAGAGCGGCCTTTAAGAGTTCACCTGTACCGTAGGTTGTGGTATGAAGGGGATTTCTTTTCTCCATGGGAACCATAGGAAGTCCGGACGCCGCAGCCATCTCAAGTACAGCTTCCGTATCAGACAGTTTACCGTAGAAGCCATGCTCTGTCTCCATAAGAGGACCATGAACATCAACATAGACCATCTCACCCTTTCTTGCCTTTACCACTGCCTCTGTGGTGCCTTCACCACCATCAGCAACAGGCACCCCCCCTGTCTCACACTCTCCGAATACCTCATGAGCTGCCTTTGTAAGAAGTTCGATGGTCTGGTCGCTGGATATGGTTCCCTTAAAGGAATCTGATGCAAAAAGTAATTTCATCTGTATTTCTCCTTTGCAGCTCCTGCTGCCTGGTTTTTATAAAAGAAATGCGAATGCTTATATCCAACATCCGCAAATTAAAAAATCATGTGAATTCTGTTCCACCGTATATATAGAAATACTATCTATCCGTAATCAGTCAAACTTGAAAAGATTAAGTCCGGTGTTTGTTATGCTGTCCTTCTCTCTTCCCACATGTCCGTCGATGACAGTGATGAAAATCTCTGAGGTTCCACTGATGCGCACAGCCTTAAGATGACCGCCATAGGCGTGCCCCTCCGCGTCAGAAGCATTGACATGAATGTGAAGATAGGGCTTTCCATCCATCTCAGTGATGTTTCCCACGATTGAAGTAATCTCCAGCGGCTTATCCAGCTTTATCTCGCTGAACTCCTGCTTCTCCACATCATAAAGCCCCATAACCAGATGATCCGCTGCCCCGAGACCCACGATAGACCCAAGTCTGATGCCTTCCTTTTCGCAAAGCATACCTATGGTCTCCATAACCTCCTCACCGCGGTCCACACGCAAAACTATCTGATTTCCAAATACTCTGTAATCCATGATTCTGCTCCCTTAAAATCCGCAAATGAAAACCATCACTTGCACTTAAATATGTGTACATTATAGTCCAACACTTCAAAAACGTGAGATCGTACCATTTTATGCCTGAACGATGGACACACCACTCATGCGCTCATAGTATCTTACGATATCATCATGATCGCAGTCAGCTTCACCATGATTCATAAGCTCCTGCATGACCTCCATCATATGTGCGGTCATAGGAACAGGCATATTGATGGCATGTGCCGCATTAAGCGCATTTGTAAGATCCTTTACGTGGAGCTTTATACGGAAGCCTGGCTCATAATTTCCGGAAAGCATCATGGGAGCCTTTGCGTCCATAACTGTTGAACCTGCAAGACCTCCGCGGATTGCCTGATAAACCAGCTCCGGATCTGTTCCTGCCTTCTTGGCAAATGTCAATGCCTCTGCCACGACTCCGATGTTTGCCGCAACTACCATCTGATTTGCAAGCTTTGCAACATTACCGGAACCGATAGGCCCCACATAAACAACGGATGCAGCCATAGCCTTAAGTACAGGAAGGAACTTGTCAAATGTATCCTTATTTCCTCCTGCCATAACAGAAAGTGTACCGTCGATGGCCTTTGGCTCTCCGCCTGATACAGGACAGTCAAGAAGCTCGATACCGCTCTTTTCAAGCTCTGCTGCGATCTTCTGTGACTCTACCGGGTCGATGGATGACATATCAAGAACTGTTATACCGCTCTTTCCCCCCTCTATAACTCCGCCTGCTCCGAGAGTGACCTCACGCACCTGAGGACTGTTGGGGAGCATGGTGATGATGACTTCGCAGCCCTTTTTTACTTCCTCCGCAGCATTTTTTGCTCCCTCTGCTCCGAGAGCCACAAACTCATCTATAACCTCCTGCTTATGTGTTGTAACTACAACATCGTAGCCAGCCTTTATAAGATTCTTTGCCATGGGCTTTCCCATGATTCCGAGACCAACAAATCCTATTTTCATATTCTTTCTCCTCTATTCTCTTCTGTATAACCGCTCATAGTTTTTCTTAAAATGATTCAAAAAATCATGCTTTTCTGTTATGGCACTATCATCTTATTAAAACACATTATCAGATACAATCTGAATTACTTACAAAGGAGCCCCGTTTTTTTGAAAGAAATGTAGAAAGAGGTTTTGCAACATTCATATCATTTCAATACAATTCAAATTACTCCATACAAAAAGAGCACGGTGCAAGACCATGCTCTTAATATCACATCATGAGATTATACTTCTTTAGCTTTCTCCAAAGAGTTGTCTTGCTTATCCCCAGCTCCACCGCGGTTTTTTCACGATTTCCCATATTCTTACTGATGATCTTTAGTATCCGGTCTCTCTCGAGATCCTGTACAGTCATGCTTCGGTCTGTTTTCACCCCTGTATGATAAGGCTCCTGCATTCCGAAATCATCTGTTTCGTTATCAAAAGCCTCATCCGGTTTTACCTCATTCCATTTATGACTCTCAGACACTGCATCAAAACCATATACGGATTTTTCACCATAAAGTTCCTCATAGAGCTCTTTTATATCCCCGGCCTTCAGATTTCTGTGCTCTAGGGTTATAACCAGTCTCTCGATGAAGCTTTCAAGCTGAATTCTGCCTCCGTCCCATCTTTTCAGTTCCAGCTCCTTCTCTCCGTCCTTTGTAAGAACGTGATACATTCCATATCGTTCTGTTATACTCTGTATGTAGACCTTGGCAAGATACACTATGTCCTCGGGAGTCTCGGAAAGAGAAGGGATCTTTATGGCAAATGCCGACATCCTTGCGCAGAGCTCCGGTATAAGATATGCCCTGAAATCAACGGTCTTTGCCACCAGAATAACATTCCTGAACATCAGTATCTCCATGAGCTTCTTTTGGGACCTCTCATCCATGTATTCGATGTTATTTATGACGAGAGTCCCCTTCAGAGATTCATTGACCTTGCCGTTACGGCCATAAAGATCGTCATAGGAAGACTTCCCCTTTTCACACTCGTAACTCACCAGCTTTTCCTGAGAATGCTTAGAATTATTATGCATGGCATTAATGAAGGCTCTGTGAAGATTTCCGACAGGTTCAACAATCAGCTTTGGGCAGTCTGTTACCGAAAGCTTTTCAGCAAGATTTACCGCCTTCTGCATCTTCATACTCCTATAAGGAAAGTTCACAAATGAATTTTCCTTTTTTCCGGCACTCTTTTCTTTACTAAGCACCGCATGGGGCGGAATGTCGCTGTTCTCAAAGGTGTCTGCAAGGAGGAATGCTTCCTTAATCGCATTTTTCACCGAATCCTCAGTATTGGCAAGATACAGTGCCGGTATTCCCACACTATCCGCCATGTTCAGTACAGTGGAACCGCCGATGATCAGATCCGCCCTGTCTTCAATTGCCTGCATGGCAGTCGGTTTCAGGAGTTCCGGATTCTGAATAAGGTATTCTCTCAGATTAACTCCGCACTTTTCTCCTATCCCTGTCATGTCACAGGCCATATTTTTGAACATGACTATAGCTATATCGGGCCGCTCCTTTTTGAGGATCCTTTTCGCTCTCTCCAGCATGTTGATAAGCCCCTGCTGTGTCATGATTATCTCAACAACAGGAATATCCGTATACTGCTTTATGACAGTAGCCTGAAGCCCTCTGGCTATGATGATGTCCGCACCTTGATTTATGGCCTGACGGGCTTCCGTCACCGCACTTTCCGTTTCAATCACCTTCATCATAAAAAGACGCTTCTTCATTTCCTGTAAAGCATCATGTGAAAGTCTGAACAGCTCATCATTCGGTACCAGCAGTGCAATATTTGCCATGGTTCCTCCCTTTCATTATATTTCAAATCGTTTCATCGTCTTAGTTTAACATCGAAAAAGAGTTAAGCCAAGGCTTAACTCTTTACAGGATTGTATTTTACCTTCTTCACATAAACCGCTTCAATCCTTAATTTCTGCTCTTTAATCCTGAGAATCCCGGGTTATTTCATCAGCTGTGATTCTTTCCAGGGCTGCCGCTATACCGTCATGATCATTATCCAATGTGATCATGTCAAAGCTTCCGCGTATTTCCTGAGGAGCATTTCCCATCACAACCGGTTTCCCGACTGTTCCAAGCATCTGAAGATCGTTATAATTATCTCCGAAAGCGATTGTATTTTCCAACGCTATATTCTTTAACCTGCAGTATTCCTTTACAGCGCCGGCTTTAGTGATTCCCTTTGGATTCACCTCCAAAAGGATATCCGACGACTTCGCAACGGAAAGCTCGGGATAGCTGCTCTTAAGCTTCATCTCTACTGAATCTATGCTGCCGGGTTCACAGAAAAACAGTATTTTTCCTATCATTTCACCAGGCAGAAATGAGGAAAGGTCTTCCCCCGTGGGGAAGGCTTCAACTATTGCCGCCTCATTCATTATCCTTGGATCGTGAATACTGTTTGCTATCCATTTTTCCGCTGAGTAAACACTCCAGGATACAGGAAGCTTTTCACGGCATGAAAGCTCCAGTACCTCTCTTACAGTGTCTATATACATACCCTTTTCATAGATAATGCTTCCATCCCTGTCTTTAATGACAGAACCTCCAAGAGCAATTACCGAACAATCAAGATCATATCTTTGAATGATCGGTTCTATACCTGATATCCCCCTTGAGGATGCTAAAACAAGCTCTCTTCCTGAATCTGTCCATTTTCGAAGCGCTAAAAGTGTCTTTTCCGATATCCTGTGATCAGAATTCAGAAGTGTTCCATCGATATCTGTAAAGATCGCGCTGTATTTCACATCTGTCATGTATTCTCCTTTACCTCGATTTCGCGTCAGCCTTCAGATGACTCCTCGAATAAGCCCTGGAAGCTCAGAGCCTGCCATGATGATACAATATCTTAAACGAGGCACCGGATTTCTCCGATGCCTCGCTGATTTATCCAACTTATATTCGATTTTGCTATTAATACGATTTAAGCTCTTGGATTATTGATCTGTGCCTGAGCTGCTGCAAGACGAGCAACAGGTACACGGAATGGTGAACATGATACATAATCAAGTCCGATCTTGTGGCAGAACTCTACTGATGATGGATCTCCGCCGTGCTCACCACAGATACCGATGTGGAGCGCAGGATTAACAGGCTTTCCAAGCTTGATAGACATCTCCATAAGCTTACCAACACCTGTCTGGTCAAGCTTTGCGAATGGATCTGACTCGAAGATCTTTGTATCATAGTAAGCATTGAGGAACTTACCTGCATCATCACGTGAGAAACCAAATGTCATCTGTGTAAGGTCGTT
>DFGZ01000198.1:0-5803 GCA_002371295.1 Oribacterium sp. UBA3737
AAAGGAGTTTACGATACCTATAAGAGGACGTCTCATCTGCTCATCCGTAAGCCCGTCTGCCTTTAAAAGTGAGCGATGAGGGGTGTGTTCTATCCCCTTCTTGACTAAATCACTACGCATAATTAATTCCTCCTGACGAAAAACCATATATCAATTATATACTTTCTAAACGATTATTTCATACTATTTTACACTACAATAACCTCTGTGGAAGTCTTCAAGCCATACCTATTTCATAGCGTCAGACATAACCGGCAGTAATCGTATTTTTTTCACTGTAAATTATTTGTTATGGTTCAATGCCGTTTTCAAAGGCCCGTGTCCTCAGGCAGGCCAAGCATGATATTCATATTCTGAACCGCCGCACCGCTGGCGCCCTTTCCAAGATTGTCAAAGAGTGCGGTAACGGATGTCTGATCCTCATATCCGCATACAACGATCTGAAGCTCATTTGTTCCCGCAAGCTTGTTGGCATAAAGCTTACTGTCATTCTCACCAAAAGGAACGACCTTAACGAAATGCTCGTTCTTATAGTACTCACTCAGTCTCTCACAGATATTCTCCGCTGTAGGATTACCATTAAGAAGTCTGTTCTGAAGCATGATGGTTGTCGCCATTCCCTTGTAATAATCGTCAACCACAGGCATGAAAACCGGTGCATGGGAGAGTCCTGTCATTTTCTGCATCTCAGGAATGTGCTTATGCTTAAGATTAAGTCCGTAGATTCCGGGGGCACTGAGAAGTTCGGATCTCCCCTCTGCAGTATAGTCCTGAATCATCTTCTTTCCTCCTCCGGAATAGCCCGTAAGGGAATAGCAGGTAACAGGATAATCCTTGGGAAGTATGCCCATACGCACAAGAGGAGCTGTCACAGATATGAATCCGGTGGCATGACATCCGGGATTCGCGATCCTTTTTCCAGTACGGACAGCCTCCCTCTGCTCCTTTGAGAGCTCAGGGAAACCATATACCCAGTCATCATTTGTCCTGTGAGCTGTTGATGCATCAATTACCCTGACAGAATCATGGTCTATAAGGGAAACCGCTTCTCTCGCTCCGTCATCAGGCAGGCACAGGAAGACTATGTCCGCAGAATTGAGATACTTTCTTCGCTCATCTATATCATGGCGTTTGTCCTCGGGTATACGGAGCAGCTCCAGATCATCTCTCGATCCGATGCGGTCATAAATCTGAAGGCCTGTGGTTCCGCTTTGTCCGTCAATGTAAATTTTTGTTTTCATTGCCATCTCCTCTTCTCTTTTAAACAGCTCCCGGTTTATATGCCGTTATGCTCTCATCCTGTTCCGGTTCCCTGAAGCTGTCCCGACTCTGCATATAAAGATGCATATTTATTAAATAATACCCATATTCCGGCAATTTATGCAAGAATATGGGTATTATAACACACTTTAATGTATATTCACTATGGAAGTCTTTATATAGACTACTTCAGAAGCTCACAGATAATGTCTACACATTTGTCCATGCCTATCTTTCCCACATCAAGGCAAATGCTGTAGTCGGAGGCCATTCCCATGGGATGTCCCGTATAAAGCTTGTAGTAATCGCTTCTTTCATTATCCTTTTTTGTTATGTACTGTTCTGTGACATCTTCTTTCTTAGTCTTATGATTCATGGCATTAGCAATGCGCCATGCCTTGTCTGCTGTAAGATAAATGTCAAAGGAAGGGATACCTGCCTCCCTGAGAATATAGTTGGAACATCTTCCTACTATGATGCAGGGTGACGCTGAGAGTTCCAGCACAACTCTGCTCTGAGCCTTGAATATTTCATCGTGGCTTGAGTTAAGTGAAGCCGGAGAAAGCAGCTCCAGAACTTTGGTTCCAATCTTGATCTTTTCACCGTCTTCATCTATAAGCTCCTGAGAAAAACCGCTCTCAGCTGCTGTTTTTCGAACAAAATCCCTGTCGTAATACGGGATTCCGAGTCTTTCACTTAACTTCTGTGCAAGCTCATGTCCATGACTGCCATAATTACGACTTATTGTAATTACCTTATATTCCATACTCTGCCTCTCCTTTTGAACGTAGATCATCCCTTACGCCCAAGTAATCATATACATATACTATAGCAGAAATCAGTAAAAATAAGACATTTTAAATGCAAAAAATGCAGACGCGGGTCTTTAAACCGGCATCTGCACCATATTTTTCACTCTGATTCATCCCATTCGTTTGTCAGTTAATTCCTGCGCCTCATACCCAAGCTTCCTTAAAAGGAAGCTATGAAGCTGTCCGGCCACATAAAAGATTCCCAGTATGATGACCAGCTGAGGCATCATGAAAATACTGAGAAATCCGATGATACCCACCACAAGCTTTACTTTTGTCATGTATGCCTGGACCAGAAGGGTTACTGCTATGACTCCGAAACACATAAGGTACATGACTCCCACTATACCTGTCACCTGTGCCACGCTTTGCACAATTTCATTTTCAAAGGGCTTTGCAAAGCTATAGTTGTAAAGCATGAATGACGCTATACCAAGGTATGCGGTCCATGAAGGCGGAGTATAGAGTGCTACAGGCTTTGGCCTCGGCACTGCAATATGAAGACGTCTTAATATAAGAAGGCTCACTTCATATATGATGAATCCCTGAATTGCACCTCCTACAGCCATGGACACCAGCAGTATCCTGGCTATGAAGGCATCAGACATCATGGACTTCATAAGAGTTATCTGTGTCTCCATACGGGGATCTCCCCCCATATACTTTCTCATCATCTCCATGGACTCGTTCATAGCTTCCTGCATTTCTCCGACGTACATGGACAGGCTCTGTCCTGAAATCGCGGTGAGGATAACCGCATTGAAAAGCTCAGAAATGACGCAGAGAAGCATTATCAGAAGCAGTGACTTGGTCATATCCTTTTTGTGATAAATGCAGGTTCCCAGAACCATACCAAGAAACGCCTCACAGGCCGCATAAATGATTGTTGTGGGGGTGCTCACGAAAATGCTTATGAAGGTCGAGGCCGCCCAGGCAGCTATACTTGCCTTCCAGCCGTATCTTGCCCCGTAAGCCACCATGGGGATGGGCAGTATGTACATCAGTATGCCCTGAAACATGCCTCCGGTCTGTCTGTTAATAAGAAGAAGTACTCCGAAAAGAGCAACGATCATGGCACCGTAGGTGATCTTTAAAGTCTTTTTATCCATTTGTATTCCTTTACTTTTTCAGGTTATAGGTATTCTTATCAAAATCCAGGATTCCATCCTCCTTCATAGCCGCAAGCTCCCTGGTCATGGCGCTTCTGTTGGCGCACAGATACTCTGCGAGCTCGGTCCTTGTAAGAGGCGATTCTATATACCTGGAATTCTGCTTCTGTGACATTAGGGAAAGATAGGCCAATATCTTATCTCTCAGAGAAGCTTTAGAAGATACCTCTATCTTTTCCATAAGCTGGACTGTTTTCTCCCCCATAAGCTGAAACAGGTTCTGGGTTATCTGGGCATGAAAGCCGCACTGTCTCGGACAGTTGTGTATGACGCTAGAAGCCGCAAGGAAGATTATCTCCGAATCCTTGACCGCCTGAAACCTGACATAAGACTCCGTTGACCGTCGAACCGCAAAGCTCTCTCCTATGAGCTCTCCCGGTTCCATGAATCCCAGCAGGGTCTGATTACCCCATATATCATCCTTCAGCATATGCACCATGCCGGACAGCACAACTCCGATATACTGGACATTGTCCTGTTCCATGATAATGTTCTCTCCGCGCTTATATTTCTGTTTATAGCTTCGAAGGCAGGTGAACAGCTGGTTCAGATCCATCTCTTTTATATTGGCAAATAATGGGATTTCTTTATATGTGATCTCTTTTTTCATAACTTACATATTCTATTCTATTTTCGTTGCATACGCAACAGACATTTATGTACCATATGCTCTTTAATAAAAGGCCTTTATAAAAAGACTGTAAAAACCCCACGCCATTATGACGTGGGGTTTGAAAATAAACAATTTATCGTTCTCCGGGCATCTTCCATGCATGATGATCTGTATGAAGCAGATGATGGGACTTCTCAGAAAGAGGTGCTCCGAAATATTCCTTATAAGCCTCTGCCACAGAAGGATTCTCATGTGAGAAACGAAGCTTCATGTTCTTGTCCTGTGAATAAAGAACCGGTGCCCTTTCCGGTGCCATTTCAACACCGTCATGAATCGGCTGTCCGCCTCCGCCTACACAGCCTCCGGGACAGGCCATAACTTCAACAAAATCATACTTTACACGTCCCTGCTTAAGGTATGTAAGAAGTTTATTGGCATTGCCGAGACCGTTTGTAACCGCAACCTTAAGAGTCTTTCCGCCCAGGTCGAACTCCGCTTCCTTCCATCCGTCCATACCGCGTACCGCCTTGAATGCATCGGGATCCGGGTTCTTCTTGTTTACCAGATAATAAGCGCTTCGTAAGGCAGCCTCCATAACTCCACCAGTAGCACCGAAAATGTTTCCTGCACCGGAACCTATGCCAAATGGCATGTCAAGCTCTTCCTCAGGAAGATCTTTTACTATGATCTGCTCTGATCGTATAAGACGGTTCACCTCCCGGGTCGTAAGTGAGCAGTCAACCTCAGGATCTCCCTGGTCGTCAACCATGGACGGGTATGCACATTCTGCCTTCTTGGCAAGACATGGCATGATGGATATACAGAAGATTCTTGATGGATCAACATCCAGCTTCGCGGCAAAATAGCTCTTAGCCACAGCACCGAACATCTGCTGAGGAGACTTGGCGCTGGAAAGATTATCCACAAATTCAGGATAATGGGCCTTCACATATCTCACCCATCCCGGACAACAGGATGTGAACATAGGGAATTTATTCTTCTCAGGATGTGAGAGCTTTTCAACAAACTCCGACCCCTCCTCCATGATAGTGAGATCGGCTGTAAAGTTCGTATCAAATACATAGTCAACACCCACTCTTCTGAGAGCTGCCGCAAGACGCTTAACAGTGGCAAATTCCGGATCCAATCCAAAGGGTTCTCCCCATGCCGCACGAATGGATGGTGCTATCTGAACAACTGTTATCTTATCGGGGTCTTCCACAGCTTCAAGCACACGATCCACATCATCACGCTCGCGAAGTGCGCCTACCGGGCAGTGAGTGATACACTGACCGCAAAGAGCACACTGGGAATCCTCAAGATTATATGCACCTGTAACATCAACGGTCACTCTGGAACCGGTATTTACAACATCCCAGATATTTGTGTTCTGAATCTTGTCACATACCTGTATGCAGCGCATGCACTTGATACATTTGTCATAATCTCTTATGAGCGGGAATGTTACATTTCCACGATTCTTCGGAAGCTGCTTCTTATATGGCAGACTGTGAACATTCAGATCATTGGCAACCTTCTGTAACGTACAGTTACCGCTGCGAACGCAGACAGCACAGTTAGTGTTGTGCTGAGAAAGGATAAGCTTGACATTGACCTTTCTCGCATCTCTCGCCTTCTTTGAATTTGTACGGATCACCATGCCTTCGGCTACCGTATTGTTGCAGGCGGTGAAAAGTCTGTCGTAACCCTCTACCTCAACAACACAGATCCTGCAGGCTCCTATTTCATTGAGTTCCTTCATAAAACAAAGTGTTGGGATATGGACTCCTGCCTGAGAAGCAGCATCCAGTATAGTTGTCTTTTCGGGGACCTGTATCTTAATTCCGTCTATCGTAACATTTACCATTTTGATTCTCTGCCTCCTTTGAAGATTCCATATCCGAAGTGATCACAATGCAGACATCTGCCGGATTCCTGACATGCCTCCT